>CAYYZI010000648.1:0-1506 GCA_964475675.1 uncultured Geminicoccaceae bacterium | reverse complement strand
TCGGACATGGAATGGCCGCGATAGCGATAGGTCTGGGCCTCGAGAATGAACGGCCCCTTGCCGCCCCGCACATGCTCGGCCACCTCGCGCGCCTTGTTGTAGACGGCGATCACGTTCATGCCGTCGACCTGTTCGCCGGGAATGGCGAAGGCCTGGCCGCGCTGGGCGAGTTCGGTGCTGGCGGTGGCCCGGGCCAGCGGCGTGCCCATGGCGTAGCGGTTGTTCTCGATCACGTACAGCACCGGCAGCTTCCACAGGGCCGCCATGTTGAAGGACTCGTAGACCTGCCCCTGATTGGCCGCACCCTCGCCGAAATAGGTGGCACAGATGCCGCCGTCGCCGCGGTACTTGTGGGCGAAGGCGAGGCCGGTGCCGAGCGGCACCTGGGCACCGACGATGCCATGTCCGCCGTAGAAGTTCTTGTCCCTGGCGAACATGTGCATGGAGCCGCCCTTGCCCTTGGAGTAGCCGGTGGCGCGGCCGGTGAGCTCGGCCATCACCCGGCGGGGATCCATGCCGCAGACCAGCATGTGGCCGTGGTCGCGATAGCTGGTGATCACCGAATCGCGGTCGGTCAGCGCGTGCTGGATGCCGGTACAGACTGCTTCCTGGCCGATGTAGAGGTGGCAGAAGCCGCCGATCAGCCCCATGCCGTAGAGCTGGCCCGCCTTCTCCTCGAAGCGGCGGATCAGCAGCATGTCGCGATAGAAGGCCAGCAGCTTGTCGCGCGGCGGCAGGGCCTGGGCCTCCTCCGCCTTGCCGGAGCCTCGAGTGGCGGCCGCCTTGCCGCCTTTGGGGTTCTTGCCCCCGCGTGGTGCAGCGCACATGGCGTTGCCTCTCCCGATCGAGTTGTCAGACCTGCCATCGGGCGGCGCCCGCCCGGGGCGGGTGCCGGCGGTCTTCTAGCGCAGGGGCCGCCGCTCCGATACCCACCTCTGTGCATGAGACCCATGCACGAGAGCCGCAGCCCCTCAGCGGTCGACCGGCGGTTCGCCCTCCGGTTCGACGAGCACGATCACCTCGTCGGCGCGCAGATAGCCGAGCCGTCGCAGTTCGCTTTCCAGCAGATCGGCATCGGTCTGGCCCGGACGCAATGCCTCCACCCGGCGCGCCAGCGTCTCGCGCTCGGCCTCCAGCGCATCGAGCTGGCGCTTGGCCTGGGCCACTTCGCGGCGGAGGTCCATCCAGGCGATCAGGCCGCGCTGACCATGCACCGCATGGTAGGCGAAATAGGCCAGCAGCAGGGTCAGCGGCAGCACCAGCCAGCGCGCCCGGATCGCGCGCCGCAGGCGGTGGCTGAGCTCGGCGACCCGGTCCGCCCAGGCCACCTCCTCAGTTCCCGAGCCGCCGGAACGCCGCCTTGCCGGCATAGACCGCCGCATCCCCGAGTTCCTCCTCGATCCGCAGCAGCTGGTTGTACTTGGCGACCCGGTCGGTGCGCGACAGCGAGCCGGTCTTGATCTGGCCGCAGCCGGTGGCCACGGCGAGATCGGCGATGGTCGTGTC
>CAYYZI010000647.1:0-1508 GCA_964475675.1 uncultured Geminicoccaceae bacterium | reverse complement strand
GCTCGCCGTCGACATAGCGCCAGTCGACCATCTTGCCGCGGCCGCCCTCGACCGCGAGCTTGCCGACCCAGGTGCCCATGGTGGCCTGGTTGTCGATGTCGCGGATGTAGAAGGAACCCACCGGCGAGGTCTCGATCACCAGCCCTTCCATGGCCGCCAGCATGGCCTCGGTGTCGGTGGAGCCGGCCTTCTCCAGCATCGCCTTGATGGTATAGGCGAGGGTGTAGCCGAGGAGCGAGCCGAGCCGCGGATAGTCGTTGTAGGCGGCCTCGTAGGCCTTGCGGAAGGCGTTGTGCTCGGGGGTGTCGATCTGGTCCCAGGGATAGCCGGTGACGATCCAGCCGACCGGCGCCTCGTCCTTGAGGGGATCGAGCCATTCGGGCTCACCGGTCAGCAGGCTCAGGACGGTGCGTCCCTCGAACAGGCCGCGGGTGTTGCCTTCGCGCACGAACTTGGCGAGATCGCCGCCGAACAGGGCGGAGAAGATGGCATCGGGATTGGCCTGCTCGATGGCCGCCACGGTGGCACCGGCATCGATCTTCCCGAGTGCGGGATACTGCTCGATGACGATTTCCGCGCCGGGGATCTTCTCCGCCGCGAGACGCTTGAAGTTGGCGGCAGCCGACTGGCCGTACTCGTAGTTGGGGGCGATGATCGCCCAGCGCTTCTTGCCGAGATCCTTGGCCTCGTCGACCAGCATGCCGGTCTGCATGTAGGTGTTGGGCCGCAGGCGGTAGGTGTAGGGGTTGCCCTTGGCCATGGTCAGGGCGTCGGTCAGCGGCTCGGCGGCGATGAACAGTACCTCGCGCTGATTGGCGAAATCGGCCACCGCGAGGCCGATGTTGGAGAGAAAGGTGCCGAAGATGAAGGCCACCTTCTCGCGCACCACCAGCTCCTCGGCCACCCGTACGGCATCGCCGGTGGTGCCGCCGTCGTCGCGCGAGATCACCTCGAGCTGCTTGCCGAGCACGCCGCCGGCGGCGTTGATCTCGTCGATGCCGAGCTGCCAGCCCTTCCGGTAGGGTTCGGTGAAGGCGGGAAAGCGGTTGTAGCTGGTCAACTCCCCGATGCGGATGGTCTCGGCCGCGGCCGCCGGCCGGGGCGTCCAGCCGGCAGCCAGGGCCAGGGTCGCCGCCGCCAGGAGCAAGCTCCGTCGCTTGATCATTGTCCTTTCTCCTCCCTGCATGGTCCTGCGGCTGTCCGCTACGGGGCGGGACGGTCGCAGACCGCCGCGCTGCCGCGGCGGCGGCGCGATCATGCGGGCTCACCGGGGGATCGGCAAGGGGGTGGTGCCCCGGGGGCGGCGGAAATGCACGCTGGGCAGGCGGGCAATATCGCGTTATAGTTGAATTCGCTGCTCGCCGACAGCGAAGGGTTAGGCACAACCGGCAGTTGTGAGTTTTCTCACAGAGGCCCTGCCGGACTTCAGGTTAACCTTAATGCAATCTTTACCAGCGACGTTAACGCATACCGGGGGGCGACAAGATCACGTCGAAGGTTACTAGGCA
>CAYYZI010000646.1:0-1510 GCA_964475675.1 uncultured Geminicoccaceae bacterium | reverse complement strand
GGCGACATTGACGGCATCGCCGATGGCCGTGAAATCCTGGCGGTCCCGGGGGCCGATGGCGCCGATGATGACCTCGCCGTCGAACAGGCCGATGCCGATTCCCCGCGGCAGATCGAGCTCCTGTCGCAGCGCCCGGAGAATGTCACGGGCGGCGGCCAGCGCCCGCGCCGCCCGGTCGGGCCCGGCGAAGCGGGCGAACACCGCATCGCCGATCATCTTGTCGACGTCCCCGCCATGGGCGGCGATGCGCTCCACCTGGATCGCCAGCACCCGGTTGAGGAAGGCGACTACCGCCTCCGCCGGCAGGCTCTCGGCGAGACCGGAGAAATCGCGCACATCGGAATAGAACAGGGTCTGGCGGTCGCGCCGGCTGCGCACCTCTCCCTCGGTCAGCACCTGCCGGGCGGCCAGACCGGCATCCTTGGAGACGAACCGCTCGAGCTGGCGCTTGAGCCCGGCCAGCGCCCGGGTGCGCCGATCGATCGCTGCCTGGGCACGGGCTACCAGCGCCGTCAGCCAGCCGATCAGCAGCAGGAACAGGATCCCCGGAAACAGGGTCGCCGGCAACAGCGAGGACCACAGGATCGAGTCCAGATAGACCCGCCGCTCGTAGAGCTCGAACACCGCCCGCAGACTGCCGTCCTCGGTACGATAGGGCACATAGAGCTCGTAGACCGGCCCCTCCGGCTCCTGCTTGGGCACCAGTGTCCGCTCGCCACGGCGGATCACCCCGTCCAGCGCCGCATTGTGCTCCGGCTGGCCGATTTCCCCGGCCCGCTCGGAATAGAGAATGATGCCCCGGGGATCGTAGATCTTGAGCCGCTCGATGCGGCCGCCGCCCAGCGCCTCGTCGATCGCCTGGCGCAGCTTCTCCCCCTGCGGTCCGGCCCAGACCTCCGCCGGCGGCCGCCCCGACAGGAGATCCTGCCAGCCCTCCGGCGCCTCCCGCTCGAGCACGCTGGCGATGGTGTCGGCCCGTGCCTCGGCCAGCTCCAGATAGATGCCGTCGATCATCTCGTCGATGCCGATCGCCGCCAGAGTGACGAGGCCGGCCACGAACAGCCCGAGGCCGGGCACGATCCGCCAGAGATACTGCCGCCACAGCGGATAGGGCTCCTCGGCCGCGACATCCTCGACCAGACCCGGCGACAGCAGACGTGTGTGCAGGAAGGACCGCATCGGGGACACCGCTCTCGGGAAAGGGGATGCGGCCGGCGCCGCACATCCGCGGTTGACCACCATTCCCCGCCAGACGCAACCCCGCCGCGACCCTCTCGACAGTTCCTCCGCAGATGCTAGAATGCGCCAATGGGAACGGCCGCTGCGGCCGGCACGCTCTTTCACATGGTGGAGTTGGGTTTTCGAGCGCCGCGGGTTTTTGCGAAGGCGCCTTGCATGCGCTTGAAAAGCCACGATTTTTCGAGGGGGGTGGGTTCAGCTACTTGACCTGTTCGAGAAGGGATTAAGACTTGAGTTTCGAGATTGTTTCGGCGTTGGCGCGGGTTCAGCT
>CAYYZI010000645.1:0-1525 GCA_964475675.1 uncultured Geminicoccaceae bacterium | reverse complement strand
CGGTGCTGGCCATCGTGAGCTCGGTGGTTACCGCGCTCGGGGTCACCGAGAACGGCTACGTAGGGCGCAGTTTCGGGTTCGCCCGCGGGTTTCACCGGTTTCGGGACGACCAGCCTCGGGATGTTCGGGAGAGCATCCGGGCACTGATGGAATTCGTCCGGCAGCGGAAAGGGACGGGAAGGCCACTGTTCCTGTTCTTTCACACGTATCAGGTGCACGGCGTCTACAAGAGCCCGGAGCGCTATCGCCGAGAGCTGGCCGGGGAAGTCCGGATTCCGGGTGAGGGCGATTTATGGAAACGGGTGGACCACGTCATCGCTGACTACATGAACCGGGCCGGCGAATTGGACGCGGGCACCATCGCGAGCCTCAGCCGGCTCTATGACGCCGCCATCCGGTACGCGGACGACGGCTTGCAGGAGCTGTTCGCCGAGCTGGAGGACGCGGGCTTCTTCGACGGCGAATACCTCGTGGTGATCACCGCCGACCACGGCGAGGAGTTCGGCGAGCACGGCGGGCTCCAACACCGTGGCGTGCTTTTTGAAGAGTTGGTCCACGTGCCGCTGATCATCAAGGGTACCCGGATTCCCGCCGGGCGGCGCGCGGATCTAGCGGCCACCGCCGACATCGCCCCGACGATCCTCAGCTACTGCGGCATCGAGCCGCCCGGATGGATGCCCGGCCGAGACCTGTTCGGGGGGGCGCCGGCTCCGGATTTCATCTTCACCCAGTACGGCAACATCGCCTACGCCCTGCGCGGGCATCGCTGGAAGCTGATCGACGCCATCCCGCTGCATGAGGGAGCCGGTTTCGACGATCCCTTCAAGGTGATGCTGTTCGATCTGGACAACGACCCAGGCGAGACCCGCAACCTCGCCGCCGAGCGGCCCGAGGTCGCCCGGGAGTGGAAGGCACGGCTCGACGGCTTCCGTGCTGCCCTCTCGGACGTCAAGATGCCCGGCGAGCGCCGGCTCTCGGAGAAAGAGATCGAGCGGCTTCGCTCGCTCGGCTATATGCGCTGAGCCGGGCTATCGCAGCGTGTGCCGGCACCAAGCGGATCACGGGTCGCCGAGGCGCGCCTTGAGGCGGCGTAACTTTTCCGTCAGACGGGCGATTCGCTCCTCGTTCTCGCGGAGCCGCCGGTGGAGCTGTTCGATGTAGATGTGGGCCTTCTCCAGCTCGTTCAGGATACCGCCGATCGTCTCGGTGACGTTCAACGGCTGGTCGGAGACCGTGGGACCGACGGCGGGGAGGTGCCTCTGGTCCCACATGCGCCGGGCGTGATCCTCAATGGATTCAACCGGATAGTTCGGTTCGAGTACGCCGTCACAGCCGTAGCGGCAGGTTGGGCCACCGGTGAAGAGGCGGCCGCGGATGTAGACGTCGCCGGTGCCGGCGATGAGAATGAACTCGTTGCCGCCGGTCCCATTCTTGGTGAGGACGTAGGCGTTGTCTTGGAACTGCTGGCGCCAGACGGCGTTGGCAGTAACGTGGGTGGTGTTCACCGGACCGTTGTTGCGCATCT
>CAYYZI010000644.1:0-1525 GCA_964475675.1 uncultured Geminicoccaceae bacterium | reverse complement strand
CCTGTCGGCGATGCCGGCGAGCGACTCGGTGCTGCCCACGAACAGATAGCCGTCGGTGGCGAGACGGGAGAGAATGTTGTCGAGGATCTTCCGGCGGGTGGGCTCGTCCATGTAGATCAGCACGTTGCGCAGGAAGACGACGTCCACGCTGCCGGTGAAACGCGGCGGCGAGAGGAGGTTGTGCTCGAAGAAGCGGATGTACTTCCTGAGCTCCGGCTTGACCCGCCAGTACTTGCCGCTCTGGGTGAAGTGGCGGACCAGCAGGCGTGTGGGAATTCCGCGCTGGACCTCGAACTGCGAGTAGCAGCCCTCGGCCGCCCGGGCGATGGCCGAGGCCGAGATGTCGCTGGCGAGGATTTCCACCTGCCAGCCGCGCAGCCGGTCGAGGGCCGTCTCGAGACACATCGCCAGTGAATAGGCTTCCTGGCCGGTCGATGCGGCGGCGCTCCACAGGCGCAGACGCCGGACGTGGCTGCGGCGTTCGAGAAGCTGTGGCAGCAGCACCTTCTCGAAATAGTCGAAGGGACGCGAATCGCGGAAGAACGAGGTTTCGTTGATGGTCATCGCGTCGACCGTGGCGGCGACGAGCTCGCGGCCGGCACCGCGACGCAGGCTGGCGATCAGGGCCCCGAGATCGGCACAGCCGAACCGGTTGGCAACCGGCAGCAGGCGGCTTTCGAAGAGATAGGCCTTCTCCGGCGGCAGCACGATGCCGGAATGGCGTCGCACCAGATCGATGAGGAATGCCACGTCGTCCGCGGCGAGCTGTCTCGTGGTCATATGCGTATGCCGTCCGTCAATTTGCGCAAATGGCAGCCGATCCGCTCCAGCGGCAGCACCGTGGCCGGCAGGCCGGCGGTGACCACCGCACCCGGCATGCCCCAGACCACGCTCGTTTCCCTGTCCTGAACGACGACCCGGCCCCCGGCCTCGAGCACCCGGCGGCAGCCTTCGAGGCCGTCGCTGCCCATCCCGGTGAGGATCACCGCCACCAGCCGCTCACCATAGACCGCGGCCAGGCTGCGCAGCATGGGATCGACCGCCGGCCGGCAGAAATTTTCGGGCGGAGCCTTGCTGAGGGCGATGCTCGCCTGCTCGGCACCGCCTCTGACCAGCATGTGGAAATCGCCGGGCGCCACGTAGATCCGGCCGGGCTCGACCGTTTCCCCGTCGCGCGCCTCGCGGCAGGGCAGACCGAGCTCGTGGGCGATCTGCTCGGCGAAAGCCGCGGTGAAGGCGGGCGGCATGTGCTGGGTGAGGAAGATCGGCGCCCTGTCCAGCCGGCCGAGATCCCGCAGCAGCCGCAGCACCGCCTGCGGGCCGCCGGTCGAGCTGCCGATGGCCAGGGCGGTGAAGGCGTTGCCGGCGGTACGGCGGGCAGCACGGGCCCGGGCGGCGGCCGGCAGGGGGCGGGACGGAGTGGCCCGCACCGCCGGGGGGCCCGGCAGGCCGCGCGGGACGGGCGGCGCGGGGCGCGGGGCGGGGCGGACGGGGGCAGCGGGCTGGGACCCCCCCCCCCCCCCCC
>CAYYZI010000643.1:0-1525 GCA_964475675.1 uncultured Geminicoccaceae bacterium | reverse complement strand
GGGAGCTCGAGACGCGCCTGCAGGAAGACCAGGCCCGCCGCAACCAGCTCTCCCGGGAGATCGGCGAGCGCCGCCGCCGCGGCGAGGATGTGGAGACGCTGCTGCAGGAGGTCGCCGCCCTCAAGGAACGGGTCAAGGAAGGCGAGAGCCGCCTGCGGCAGCTCGGTGAAGTGCTGGAGAGCAGACTCGCCACCTTCCCCAACATCCTCGCCGAGGATGTGCCCGACGGGGAGGACGAGGAGGACAACCGGCTCGAGCGCAGCGTCGGCGAACCGCCGGAATTCCCCTTTCCGCCGCGCGAGCACGACGATCTCGGCGCGCGCCTGGGGATGGACTTCCCCCGGGCGGCGCGGATGTCCGGGGCCCGTTTCGTGGTGCTGCAGAAGGGGCTCGCCCGGCTGGAGCGGGCCCTGGCCCAGTTCATGCTCGATCTGCATACCCGGGAACACGGCTATACCGAGGTCTCGGTGCCGCTTCTCGTGCGCGATCGCGCCCTGTTCGGCACCGGCCAGCTTCCCAAGTTCGGCGAGGATCTGTTCCGCACCACCGCCGGGCTGTGGCTGATCCCCACCGCCGAGGTGCCGCTCACCAATCTGGTGGCCGGCGAGATCCTCGCCGAAGAGGAGCTGCCGCTGCGCCTGACCGCGGGAACGCCCTGCTTCCGGGCCGAGGCGGGGGCCGCCGGTCGCGATACCAAGGGGATGATCCGCCAGCACCAGTTCGAGAAGGTGGAGCTGGTCAGCATCACCACGCCCGAGCAGTCGGCGGCCGAGCACGAGCGGATGACCGCCTGCGCCGAGAAGGTGCTCAAGGAGCTGGGCCTCGCCTACCGGGTGATGACGCTCTGCTCCGGCGATACCGGCTTCGCCGCCATGAAGACCTACGATCTCGAGGTCTGGCTGCCCGGCCAGGGCCGCTACCGGGAGATCTCGAGCTGCTCCAACTGCGGTGACTTCCAGGCCCGGCGCATGGCCGCCCGCTACCGCCCGGCCGGGGAGAAGCGGACCCGCCACGTCCACACCCTGAACGGCTCCGGGGTGGCCGTGGGGCGGGCGCTGATCGCGGTGCTGGAGAACTGCCAGGAGGCGGATGGCAGCGTGATCGTTCCGGAGGTGCTGCGGCCCTACATGGGCGGCGTTACCAGGCTCGAGCCCGATGGCTGACGCGGGGGACGGTCCGCTGCGCATTCTGGTCACCAACGATGACGGCATCCATGCGCCCGGCCTCAAGGTGCTGGAGACCATCGCCCGCCGTCTCAGCGACGATGTCTGGGTGGTGGCACCGGAGACCAACCAGAGCGGCGCCAGCCACTCCCTGACCCTGAGCCGGCCGCTGCGGATCCGCCGGGTCTCGGAGCGCCATTTCGCGGTCGACGGCACCCCCACCGACTGCGTGCTGCTGGCGCTGCAGCGGATCGTCGACGGGCCGGTCACTCTGCTGCTTTCGGGTGTCAACCAGGGCAGCAATCTCGGCGAGGACGTGACCTATTCGGGCACCGTCGCCGCGGCCATGGAGGCGACCCTCC
>CAYYZI010000642.1:0-1533 GCA_964475675.1 uncultured Geminicoccaceae bacterium | reverse complement strand
TCGTGGCTCGCCTTGTGGGCCAGCCAGGGCGGGCCGGTCAGATCGCCGATGGCGTAGATGCCGGGCTCGTCGGTACGGCCGAAGGGATCGGTCACCACGTGGCTCTTCTCGACCCGGACAGCGGTGCCCTCGAGACCGATATTCTCGACATTGCCGACAATGCCGACCGCCATGATCACCCGCTCGACGGTGAGCTCGCTGCTCTTGCCGGCGCCTTCGAGGGTCGCCGTCACCCGATCGCCGCCCCTCGCCAGCGCCTTGACGGTGGTGCCGACATGAATGCCGATGCCGCGCTTTTCGAAGGCCTTGTGGACGAAGGCCGAGATCTCCTCGTCCTCGACCGGCAGCACCCGATCGAGCACCTCGACCACCGTCACTTCGGACCCCATGGAGCGGTAGAAGCTCGCGAATTCCATGCCGATGGCGCCGCTGCCGACGACCAGCACCGAGGCCGGCAGCCGCTCGGGCACCATCGCTTCCTTGTAGGTCCAGACCAGCTCGCCGTCGGCCTCGAGGCCGGGAAGCTGCCTCGCCCGGGCGCCGGTGGCGAGAATGATGTGCGGTGCTTCGAGAATCTCCTCGCCGCCCTTGGTGGTGACCGAAAGCGTGCCCTTGCCGGCGAGCCGCCCCTCGCCCTCGAACAGGGTGACCTTGTTCTTCTTGAGCAGGTGGGCGACCCCGCGATTGAGCTGGCGGGCGACCTTGCGCGAACGCTTGACGATCGCCGCCAGATCGATGACCGGCGCTTCGACGCGAATGCCGAAATCGCGGGCATGGCCGATATGGTCGAAGATCTCGGCCGAGCGCAGCAGCGCCTTGGTCGGAATGCAGCCCCAGTTGAGGCAGATGCCGCCCAGATGCTCGCGCTCCACGACGGCCGCCTTCATGCCGAGCTGGGCCGCCCGGATGGCGGCCACATAGCCGCCCGGGCCGCCGCCCAGAACGATCAGATCGAACCGGTGCCGGGCCATGCCGTTCTCCTTTTCTCGGTCGTTGCTCCGCGGCCGGGGCTCACAGGAGCAGGGCCAGCGGATCCTCGATCAGTCCCTTGAAGGCTTGCAGGAAGCGGGCGCCGAGGGCGCCGTCGACGACCCGGTGATCGACCGACAGGGTGACGGTCATCACGGTGGCGACGGCCAGCGCCCCGTCGCGCACCACCGGCCGCTTCTCGCCGGCACCCACCGCCAGGATGCAGGCCTGCGGCGGATTGATGACGGCGGCGAATTCGCGGATCCCGTACATGCCCAGATTGGAGATCGAGAAGCCGCCGCCCTGGTATTCCTCCGGCAGCAGCTTCCCCTCGCGGGCGCGCGCCGCCATTTCCTTCATCTCGGCGGAAATCGTCGCCAGCCCCTTCTGGTCGGCCTTGCGGACGATGGGGGTGATCAGCCCGCCCGGAATCGCCACCGCCACCGAGATATCGATGTCCCGGTAGCGGTAGAGCTTGTCACCACCCCAGGAGGCGTTGACGTCCGGCACCTCGCGGATCGCCAGGGCCACCGCCTTGATGATGAAATCGTTGACCGACAGCTT
>CAYYZI010000641.1:0-1536 GCA_964475675.1 uncultured Geminicoccaceae bacterium | reverse complement strand
GGGGGGGGGGGGGGGGGGCATGCCCGATCTCTGGGATTTCTGCCTCGCCGGCTGGGAGATGGATTCCCGCCCCTCGCGCTTCGCCGAAGCGGGCGCCCAGGCGGAATATCTGCGGGGGCTGCGCCAGCTCACCCCCAGGCCGGTGGTGGGGGTGGGCCGCTACACCTCGCCCGATGCCATGGTGCGGCTGGTGCGCGAAGGTCTCGTGGATTGCATCGGCGCCGCCCGGCCCTCCATCGCCGATCCCTTCCTGCCCAGAAAGATCGAGGAGGGGCGGATCGAGGAGATCCGCGAATGCATCGGCTGCAACATCTGCGTCTCCGGCGATTTCACCATGGCCCCCATCCGCTGCACCCAGAACGCCGCGATGGGCGAGGAATGGCGCCGGGGCTGGCACCCCGAGCGCATCCGCCCGAAGGAGAGCGAGGCGCCGGTCTTGGTGGTGGGGGCCGGGCCGGCGGGGCTCGAATGCGCGCTCTGGCTGGGGCGCCGCGGCCATCCCGTGACCCTGGCCGAGGCCGGGCGGGATCTCGGCGGACGGGTCCTGCGGGAATCGCGGCTGCCGGGGCTTTCCGCCTGGATCCGGGTGCGCGACTGGCGGGAGGGACGGCTCGCGGAGATGCCGGAGGTCGAGATCTACCGCGAAAGCCGCCTCGAGGCCGGAGATGTGCTGGAGTTTGGCGCCGCCCATGTGGTGCTGGCCACCGGATCGCGCTGGCGGCGGGACGGGGTGGCGCGCTTTCACACCCAGCCGATTCCGATCGGCGAGGCGGCCGAAATCCTCACCCCCGACGATCTGATGGAGGGGAAACGGCCCGGCGACGGCCCGGTGCTGCTCTATGACGACGATCATTTCTACATGGGCGGGGTGCTGGCCGAACTGCTGGTCCGGGAAGGCTTCGAGGTGGCGCTGGTCACTCCCGCCAGCGAGGTTTCGAGCTGGACCCGCAACACTCTCGAGCAGCACGCGATCCAGGCGCGGCTGATGGAACTCGGGGTCGAACTCGTCACCGGCCGGGCGGTGGCCGCGATCGCGGCCGGAAAGACCGAGCTGGTCTGCATCCATACCGGGCGCAGATCCCGGCGGGAGGCCGCCTCGGTGGTGCTGGTGACCGCCCGTCTGCCCGAGGACCGGCTGCTCCGGGATCTCGGAGCGCGGCAGGCAGAATGGGCGGATCGGGGCATCGAGACCGTCACCGCCATCGGCGATGCCGAGGCTCCGGCGACCATTGCCCATGCGGTCTACGCGGGGCGGCGTTTCGCCGAGGAGCTCGGCGCGCACATCGATCCGGACGCGGTACCCTTCCGTCGCGAACTCCCCGAGCTCCTGCCCTTCCAGCCCGGACAGCGTTAACGGTTTGTTGACCTTCGCGCGGCTAAGCTTCCGCCAGCGCCGCTTCGGACCGGACCGGGCGGCGGCCAGCGCGGAAGGGTTCGACCATGCAGCAGCACGAGCTGATGTTCCTGGCCCAGCTCAGCGCCCAGCGGGCCCTTCTGGTGCGCCTGCTGGTGCTGACCTTCCTAAGCGAACCGGAG
>CAYYZI010000640.1:0-1537 GCA_964475675.1 uncultured Geminicoccaceae bacterium | reverse complement strand
GTCGTTCGTGGTACGCGAGAGCGGCGAAGGTGAACCGCAATGAACCGCGGCCCGCAGAGCTCCGGTCCGTGGCTCTTCACTTTCGCCGATCTGGCGGCGCTGCTGCTCGCCTTTTTCGTCCTCACCTTTTCCATGAGCAGGCTCGATGCCGAACGCTGGCGCCGGTTCTCGGCCTTGTGGCCGGGCCAGGCAGCGACAGTGCCGGGAGCGCTCGAACCCTCGCGGCGCGATCACAGCGCTCCCTCCGCGGCGCGCGAGGCATCGGTCGCCAAGGCGGGCTATCTGGCCGGCGTGCTGGATCAGCGCCTGGCGGCGCTGGGCCGCCGCTTCGCCCTGCGCGCCAGCGCCCGGTCGGGCGCGGTGACCCTTCGCTTCGCGCCGGCGCTGCTGGCCGACCGCTCCGCATCCGCCGCCGCGGCAGCGGCGCCGGTGCGGGCCGTTCTTCTGCCGGTACTCTCGGATGTGGCGGAGATGCGCCTGCTGGTGCCGGTGGATGCAGGGCTGCCGCTGGCCGAACAGCTAACGACATTGCGCCGCTTCGCCGAGGCAGCCGGCGAGCGCTTCGGTCGATCGCCCACCGTCGTAGTCGCCACGGAGCCGCGCTCCTCCGCAGAGTTGGTGTTCCTGCCATGAGCGGGTTCCGTTCGCTGTTCCGGATCGGCCTGCTGCTGAGCCTGTTCGCCTGGTCCGCGGGACCGGCTGCAGGGGCGGAGAAGGTC
Organism: uncultured Geminicoccaceae bacterium; assembly: GCA_964475675.1. Taxonomy (GTDB): domain Bacteria; phylum Pseudomonadota; class Alphaproteobacteria; order Geminicoccales; family Geminicoccaceae; genus JALSRW01. The sequence continues at coordinate 818 of CAYYZI010000640.1, read as the reverse complement.
GCTTCGCCGTTCCATGTCACCGGCGGCGAGGACCGGGCCGAGCTGCTGATTTCCCCGACCGATGGAAGGCCCCCGCTGCCCGCCATCCGCGCCGGAAGGCTAGTGCTGACGTTCCCCCTGCAACCGCTGCCGCCGGTCGGCGATCTCGAAAGCCGGCTGCAGGAATTCGTCGCCGGGATCGGCAGCGATCCCGCCACCCGTCGGCTCCAGTTCCTGCTCCGTTCGGGAACCGAAGTCGCGATCGCGAAGGAGCGGGACGGACGGCTGCGCATCTCCTTCAGCCGCAAGGCCGCGGCCCTCGCCGCCATCGGTGTCCGCATCGGCCGCCACCCGGATTTTCTGCGGCTGGTGTTCGAGGGGCCGGAGGCGGCCAGGGCCGCGTTGCAGCGCGGGGGCCGCGGGATCACCCTCGGCTTCGCCCGCCCTCTGGGCGCCAAGGTCACGGCCCGGCTCGAGGCCCTGAAGCCGCTCGCCGGTGTGGAAACGCCACGAGGCGACCGTGTCGTCCTGCGTCTGGCCGAGGGATACGGAGCCAAGGTTCTGCGGCTGCCGCCCGACCGTCTGGTGCTCGATCTGGTGGCCGAGACATCGCCCGCGCCTGCCGCGAAGACCGCCGGTGTGGAGCGGCCGCAATCCGGAAAACCCGCACCCACCCGGGCGGGCGAAGCCGTCGCCACCGCTACAGGATCCGCGACCGGCGCCGGAAAACCCCTCGCCGAGGCCGGAAAACCGGTTGCCGGACCCGCGGCGGCGCGGAAGCCGGAGACCGCCCCTGCCGGCGTCACCGCCGAGGAGACCGGGACCCGCACCGGGCAGCC
>CAYYZI010000639.1:0-1546 GCA_964475675.1 uncultured Geminicoccaceae bacterium | reverse complement strand
ATCACAAGGTTTTGTTTTCGCTGTTCGGCTTTGGCGTGCTCGTGCTCTTGCTGATCAAGCGCCGGCGCATGCGCTGGTCGGCCACAACGACGAGCCGGGTGGTGCTTGCGGCGTATGCAATGATTGCCTTCGGCTATTTCGGCGTGCGCTTCATCCACAACCTGTTGCACTAGCGCTGCTGCAAGAGCTGCGCGATGCGCTGCCAGTCTTCCCACGCGCTGCGCTTTTGTAGCGGTTGCCGCAGCAAATAGGCCGGATGCCAGCTCACGATTGCAGGTTGTCCGCGAAGCTCGTGCACGCGCCCGCGCAAGGGCCCTCCAGGATCGCCGCCATGGCGAAGGAATAGGCGGTCGAAAAGCCGACATAGCCCAGATAGAGGAAGGGCGGATGCAGGGCGAGACCGGGATCCTGGAGGATCGGGTTGAGCCCGCGACCATCCGCGGGCGCCGGATCGAGGCGCAGGAAGGCGTTCGAGGTGAGCAGCATGAAGGCCAGGAAACCGACCGCGATGATGCCCTGCATGGACAGCACCCGGGCCATGAAGGTCGCCGGCAGGCGGCGCCCGAACACCGCCACCCCGGCACCGAACAGGGTCAGGATCAGCACCCACAGCACCAGCGATCCTTCGTGGTTGCCCCAGGTTCCGGCCAGCTTGTAGAAGAAGGGCTTGCTCGAATGCGAGTTCTCGAAGACGTTGCGGACCGAGAAATCACTCACCAGGTAGGCTTGGACAAGGACGGCGAAGGCGACGCTCACGAGCAGGAACTGGGCCACCGCCGCATAGGGAGCGATCCCCATCAGCACCGGATCGCGCCGCGCCGCCCCGTACAGCGGCAGGGTGCTTTGCACCAGCGCCACGACGAAGGCCAGTACCAGAGCGAAATGGCCGAGTTCGACGGTCATTGCGCGTTCTCCGCTTGCTGGTTTTCCCAGTAGCCGGCCTCCTTGAGGGCGTCGGCCACTTCCTTGGGCATGTAGCGTTCGTCGTGCTTGGCCAGCACCTCGCTGGCGACGAAGGTGCCGTCCTCGCGCAGGGTGCCGAGCGCCACCACGCCCTGGCCCTCGCGAAACAGATCGGGCAGCATGCCCTTGTAGATCACCGGCACCTGCTCGGCGGTGTCGGTGATGGCGAAATGCACGGTGCCGTCCTGGCGGCGCTCGACGCTGCCCTCGACCACCAGCCCGCCGATGCGGAAGGTGCGACCGGGCTCGACATCGCGGCTGGCGAGTTCGCTGGGGGTGGCGAAGAAGGCGATGCTGTCCTGGAGAGCGGCCAGAACCAGGGCCGTGGCCCCGCCCACGAGAAGGAGGGCCACCACCACCAGGACCAGCCGCTGACGCTTGCGAAAGCGCATCTGGATCGTTCCCCCGTTCAGGAATTCCGGCCGGAGGCCGGGGCGGCGGGCGCGGTTTCGGCCGGGGCCTGACGCTCCGGGCGCAGCGGCCTGACGGCACGCCGGGCCCGGCGCGGGCTGCGCTCGCGCAATGCGGCGAGCTCCGCGGTGCGACGGCGGGCGTACCACCAGCTTTCGAGAAAGAGGCCGAG
>CAYYZI010000638.1:0-1556 GCA_964475675.1 uncultured Geminicoccaceae bacterium | reverse complement strand
GACTACATCCGTGCCCTGAGCGCGGCTTATCAGCGTGAGCAGTCGCCGGCGGCGCGGGACGCCATGGCGCAGATCCTGATCAATTCGCGCATGTGCGCCGAGGGTCACCGGCCGATCTGCCAGGACACCGGCATCGTCACGGTCTTTCTCGAGATCGGCATGGAGGTGCGCTGGGAGGCCGAGCTGAGCGTGGAGGAGATGGTCAACGAGGGGGTGCGCCGCGCCTACCTCGACCCGCACAACAAGCTGCGCCTGTCCATCCTCGCCGATCCGGCGGGGGCGCGGCGCAACACCGGCGACAACACCCCGGCGGTGATCCACACCCGCCTGGTGCCCGGCGACAAGGTCCATGTCACCGTCGCCGCCAAGGGCGGGGGCTCGGAGAACAAGAGCAAGTTCGCGATGCTCAACCCGAGCGACGACCTCGTCGACTGGGTACTCAAGACCGTGCCCACCATGGGTGCGGGATGGTGTCCGCCCGGCATCCTCGGCATCGGCATCGGCGGCACCGCCGAGAAGGCCATGCTGCTGGCCAAGGAGGCGCTGATGGCGCCCATCGACATCCAGGAGCTGATCGAGCGCGGGCCGAGCAACCGCATCGAGGAGCTGCGCCTGGAGCTGTACGAGAAGGTCAACGCCCTGGGGATCGGCGCCCAGGGGCTCGGCGGACTGACCACCGTGCTCGACGTCAAGATCAAGGACTATCCCACTCACGCCGCGTCGCTGCCGGTGGCCATGATCCCCAACTGCGCCGCCACCCGCCATGCCCATTTCGTGCTCGACGGCTCCGGGCCGGCCGAGCTCGAGCCGCCGCGGCTCGAGGACTGGCCCGAGGTGACCTGGGGGGCCGGGCCCGAGGCCAAGCGGGTCAATCTCGACACCGTCACCCGCGAAGAGATCGAGCGCTGGCGCCCGGGCGAGACCCTGCTCGTCTCGGGCAAACTCCTCACCGGCCGGGACGCGGCCCACAAGCGCATCCAGGAGATGCTCGAGCGCGGCGAGCCGCTGCCCGAGGGGGTCGACTTCAACGGCCGCTTCATTTACTACGTCGGTCCGGTCGATCCGGTCGGCGACGAGGTGGTCGGGCCGGCCGGCCCGACCACGTCCACGCGCATGGACAAGTTCACCGAAATGATGCTGGCCAAGACGGGGCTGGTGGGCATGATCGGCAAGGCCGAGCGGGGGCCGGAGGCGATCGAGGCGATCAAGCGCCACAAGGCGGTCTACCTGATCGCCGTCGGCGGCGCGGCTTACCTCGTCTCCAAGGCCATCCGCAAGGCCCGTGTGGTGGCCTTCGAGGATCTGGGCATGGAGGCCATCCACGAGTTCGAGGTCGAGGACATGCCGGTGACCGTGGCGGTGGACTGCCGCGGCGAGTCGGTGCACCAGAAGGGCCCGGCCGAGTGGCGGGCCAGGATCGGCAAGATCCCGGTGGTCGAGGGTTGAGGCGAGGCCCGAAGGCAGAAACGAACAGGGCGGCCACATGGCCGCCCTGTTCGTTTGAACCATTCGCGGGGACACTGGCCTTAGGGGGCAGGGTAGACCGGGAGCTCAAG
>CAYYZI010000637.1:0-1567 GCA_964475675.1 uncultured Geminicoccaceae bacterium | reverse complement strand
GCCGCTGGTGACCATCCTGTTCATGGCCTCGGTGATGCTGCCGCTGTTCCTGCCGGCCGGGGTCAATTTCGACAAGCTGATGCGCGCCCTGGTCGGCGTCGCCCTGTTTTCCGCCGCCTACATGGCCGAGGTGGTGCGGGGCGGCCTGCAGGCCATTCCCAAGGGCCAGTACGAGGCGGCGATGGCGCTGGGGCTGGGCTACTGGCAGATGACCGGGCTGATCATCCTGCCACAGGCCCTGCGCCTGGTCATTCCGGGCATCGTCAACACCTTCATCGGCCTGTTCAAGGACACCTCGCTGGTGACCATCATCGGTCTGTTCGACCTGCTGGGCATGGCCAAGCTCATCGTCACCGATCCGCAATGGCTGGGGCTGGCCGCGGAGAGCTACATTTTCGCCGCCTTCGGCTTCTGGATTTTCTGTTTCGCGATGTCGCGTTACAGCCAGTATGTCGAGCGACGCCTGAGTACCGGAAATCGCGGCTGAGCGGTTTCGGCGAAGCAGCACGGGAAGGAACGGGATGACTGGCCAAGGTGCCGAACCGATCATCATCATGCGCGACGTGCACAAATGGTTCGGGGAGTTCCACGTCCTCAAGGGGATCAATCTGGAGGTCGGCAAGAGCCAGAAGGTGGTGGTGTGCGGACCCTCGGGCTCCGGCAAATCGACCATGATCCGCTGCATCAACCGGCTCGAGGAGCATCAGCGCGGCGAGATCATCGTCGACGGCATCGAGCTCACGTCGGATGTGAAGAACGTGGAAGCGATCCGCCGCGAGGTCGGGATGGTCTTCCAGTCCTTCAACCTGTTCCCGCATCTGACGGTGATCGAGAACCTGATCCTGGCGCCGATGTGGGTGCGACGGATGCCGCGCAAGGAGGCCGAGGAGCTGGCCATGGCGCTGCTCGAACGGGTCAAGATCCCCGAGCAGGCCCACAAGTATCCGGGGCAGCTTTCGGGCGGCCAGCAGCAGCGGGTGGCAATCGCCCGGGCGCTGTGCATGAAGCCCAAGATCATGCTGTTCGACGAGCCGACCTCGGCGCTCGATCCGGAGATGGTCAAGGAAGTGCTCGACGTGATGATCGAGCTGGCCAACGAGGGCATGACCATGGTGGTGGTCACCCATGAGATGGGCTTCGCCAAGTCGGTGGCGGATTTCGTGGTATTCATGGACGAAGGCGAGATCGTCGAGGTGGCGCCGCCGTCTGTCTTCTTCACCAGCCCGAAATCCGATCGCACCAAGCTGTTCCTGAGCCAGATCCTCCAGCACTGATTTTTCATAACGTGCCTTATCGGGTTTAGCTGTCTGCCGGCCGCGCCCCCGGCGGCGCAGCGGACGGCCGCGATCGTCCCCTTTCCCGTGGCCTCCATCGGTTCGGGTCTCGCCGTACCCGATACCCAGGCGGCGCCTTTCCACAGCGCCCCGACGCCGCCGAGCGCAGGCACCCCGATCGCCCGGGAGCCTCGTCGGAACGCCAGCCGCTGGCCCGGTCGGGTCGGCAGGCTTCGCGACGCGCCATTCCCGCAGCCGACAGCCCGCTCCCGGCTTCGTCGAACGCAGAGGTC
>CAYYZI010000636.1:0-1568 GCA_964475675.1 uncultured Geminicoccaceae bacterium | reverse complement strand
GGTGGTGGCGCTTGCTGGTATAGGCTCGGTCCCCGTGCACCGAGCGCTCCTGGCCGTGCAGCAGCCGCTCGAGCACCCGCGCATCGGCCACCTTGGCCGTGGTGCAGACCACGGTGTGGACCAGCTTCGAGTCCAGATCCACACCGATGTGAGCCTTCATGCCGAAGTGCCATTGCTTGCCCTTCTTGGTCGAGCTCATCTCCGGATCACGCCGCCGCGCCCGGTTCTTGGTCGAGGGCGGAGCGGCGATCAGGGTGGCATCGACTATCGTGCCCCGGCGCAGCAACAGCCCCCGCGCCTCGAGCAGGGCGTTGATCTCGGCCAGAAAGCACTCGGCCAGGCCGTGGCGCTCGAGCAGGTGGCGAAACTTCAAGATCGTGGTCTCATCCGGCACCACATCGACCACCAGGTCGATGCGGGCAAATTCGCGCAGCAGCGGCACGTCGTAGAGCGCCTCCTCCATGCCCGGATCCGAGTAGTTGAAGAAGTGCTGCAGCAGGTGGATGCGCAGCATCGTCTCCAACGGGATCGGGCGCCGCCCGCGCCCACGCTTGGGCTTGGGGTAGTAGGGCTCGACCAGCGCCAGCAGACGCGACCAGGGGATGATCCGATCCATCTGCTCCAGAAACTCGGCCTTGCGCGTCTTCTTGCTGCGCTTGACCAGCCGCGCGTCGGTCAGCCCCAGCTGCTTCATCGCCTGCTCTCCCTTCGGTGCCCTGGTGTTGGGAGTATTATCTCATGGAGGGCGGTTTGTTCAGACCTTCCTTTATGACTCCGCTTCCGACTTCGCCGCAGCGTTTTTCAACACCCTCTTAAACTCCCCTTTTGGCCCCGCCCCGGCGTTTCTCGGCCGGCATCTCCTTGAACGGCTGCCCTGCCCCCCGGCCGCCTCAGAAGCGATAACCGAACTCGGCCTCGAAGCGCGCGGCGAAGGTCTCGGCGGTAAAGCGGTGGTTCTGTGTGCCGGGGTGCTCGATCTTGTAAGCCGCGGCCAGGGCGGCGATGCGTCCGCAGGTCTCCCAATCCATGTCGTGCAGCAGTCCGTACACCAGGCCGGCGCGATAGGCGTCGCCGCAGACGGTGGGATCGGCCACGTGCTCGACCCGGACCGCGGGGATGTCGATCCGGTGCGGGCCGGTGTAGATGCTCGAGCCTTGGGCGCCGCGGGTGACCACCAAGGCCTGCACGCGCTCGGCGATCTCGTGCGGCGACAGGCCGGTGCGCTCGCGCAGGATCTCGGACTCGTAGTCGTTGACGCACACCCAGCTCGCCTGGTCGATGAAACGCAGCAGCTCCTGCCCGTCGAACATCGGCAAGGCCTGGCCGGGGTCGAAGATGAACGGGATGCCGGCATCGGCGAACTGCCAGGCGTGCACCATCATGCCCTCGCGCCCGTCCGGCGAGATCAGGCCGATACGTATGCCGGCATCGCGCGGTATCGCCTGCTCATGCGAGAACTGCATGGCCCCGGGGTGGAAGGCGGTGATCTGATTGTCGTCGAGGTCGGTGGTGATGTAGGCCTGGGCGGTCAGAGCGCGATTGACCACCCGGACATAATCGAGTGGTAC
>CAYYZI010000635.1:0-1569 GCA_964475675.1 uncultured Geminicoccaceae bacterium | reverse complement strand
GCCGTTTTTCCAGCCGGTCGCAACCGTCGAGCAGACGATCGATCGCCGCCGGGGCCAGTAACGAGGTGTCCCAAGGAATTCAATATGGTAAACAACATTGGAAGTGATGACCATCATCTCAACTATGGTCTCAGGACCAATATCGATCCTAGCGGACCGTTGAAAGATCTGAATATGCGCGGCGAACCACTTTTGAGGAACGAGGCGCCACGGGTGGAGAGGCGGGCCTGCGGCAGCCCGTCGAGCCGCAGGGCGCGGTGGGGGGCAGTCTCGCCGTCCCTTCTGGCCAGCCACCGGCATGGTCCGTGGTGCTCGCGCGCCTTCTCGCCTCCATCACGCTGCCTCCGCAAGCAGGTTGCGTATGCGTACCAGGTTGTAGGCGGTGAAGGACAGCGGAACCTGCGAGGCGACACGCTCCAGGCCGCGCACGCGGACCTTGCGCGCAAGCCCCACCGTCTTGATCCACCCGAAGGCCTCCTCGATGCGCTTGCGCACCCGCTGGCCGATCCGACAACCCTCGTGGCGCGTCGTGCGCCCGTCGATCGCCGAGCGCCGACCCGAGCCGTTCTGCGCCACATGCGGCGTGACCCGAAGCTCGCGGCCCGCCCGGACGAAATCCCTCGTGTCGTAGCCTCGGTCCGCGCCCAGCGTCACCGGCTTCGCGTGCGGCAGCCACTCGAGCATCGAAAGCGCCGCCTCCCGCTTGGCGCGACCCTCGGCATGCGTCAGCGTGACATCGACGATCGGCCCGTTGCGGTTCTCCATCAAGGCATGGGCCAGGTAGCACAGCTTCGACTCCTTGCCCTTGCCACGACGGGACAGCCGCGCATCCGGATCGGTCCTGGAGGCATGGGTGGCGTTCGTTCTGCGCTCGCCACGAAAGTCGCGTTCGGCGTTGCGCCCGCCCCCTGGCTACCGTCTCCGTCTTCCTCGTCCCCGGGCCGAAAGCTCTTCATCGAGGCCCACGCCTCGATGAGGGTGCCATCGACGCTGAAGTGCTCGTCCGAGGTCGGCCCCTTGCGTTCGGCCTCGGCGAGCACCCCGTGGAAGGGCCGGCCGATCACCGCCGCGCCGAACAGCCGGTCACGGTTCTTCGAAAACGTCGAGTGGTGCCAGACCGGATCGTCCACCGACAGCCCCACGAACCACCGAAACAGCAGGTTGTCGTCGAGCTGCTCGATCAGCGGCCGCCCGGAGCGGATCGAGTGGAGCACCTGGAGCAGCAGCGCGCGGACGAGCTTCTCGGGAGCGATCGACGGGCGGCCGCAGTCGGCGTGGATGGCATCGAACTCGCTCGACCGGGCGGCCAGCGCCCGATCCACGATCTCGCGGATCGGGCGCAGCGGATGGTTCTCGGGGATCCGGCTCTCGAGCGAGACGTAGCCGAACGGTTCCTCCTGCTGCCAGTCCGCGCCGCGCGTGCGTTCCTCCCTACCTCGGTCGCCTCGTCCCTCGGCATTTTACCGGTCAACTTGTCGGTTCCCGGGGTTCTTCAACAGCCTGCTAGTCTTGAAATCCGGGATCACCAGACCGGCGAGTCGCGTGGCAGCGTGGATCTCCGACAGGCCA
>CAYYZI010000634.1:0-1572 GCA_964475675.1 uncultured Geminicoccaceae bacterium | reverse complement strand
GGCGTCATTCTCGCCACCCTGATCGGCTTCTTGATGGGGGTGGCGCGGCTCTCCTCGAACTGGCTGGTGGCCAAGGTGGCCGCCGCCTATGTCGAGATCATGCGCAACATCCCGCTCCTGCTGCAGCTCATCGTCTGGTACTTCGTGGTGCTCGGCGGGCTGCCGGCACCGCGCGAGAGCATCGCCATCGGCGAGGGGGCGTTCCTCAACATCCGCGGTCTGTTCCTGCCCAAGCCGGTGTTCGGCGAAGGCACCGCGATCTTCTTCGCCTCGGTGATCCTCGCCATCCTCGGCGTCTGGGTGCTGGCGCGCTGGGCGCGCAAGCGGTTCGAGGCCACCGGCCAGCCCTTTCCGGTGTTCTGGACCTCGCTCGCCATCCTGATCCTGCTGCCGCTGCTCGGCTATCTCCTGGCCGGCATGCCGATCACCTTCGAATATCCGCGCCTGAACAGGTTCCGGATCTCCGGCGGTCTCGTCATGCTGCCGGAGTTCATGGCCATGGTGGCCGGGCTTTCCATCTACACCGGGGCCTTCATCGCCGAGATCGTGCGGGCCGGCATCCTCGCCATCCACAAGGGGCAGTGGGAGGCGGCCTATGCGCTGGGGCTGTCGCGCACCCAGACCCTGCGCCTGATCGTCATCCCCCAGGCGCTCAGGGTGATCATTCCGCCGCAGACCAGCCAGTATCTCAACCTCACCAAGAACTCCTCGCTCGGGGTGGCGATCGCCTATCCGGACTTCTTCAACGTCGCCGGCACCATCAACAACCAGACCGGCCAGGCGGTGGAGGTGATCGCCATCACCATGGCCGTCTATCTGTCGCTGAGCCTCGGCATCTCGGCCTTCATGAACTGGTACAATGCGCGCATGGCGCTGGTGGAGCGCTGAGCCATGGCCATCGAGGGAAGAGCCACCACCGCCGCTGCCGAAGTGCTGCCGCCAGTCACCGAGCGGATCACCATCCTCGCCTGGCTCAAGCACAATCTGTTCTCGAGCTGGTTCAACAGCCTGCTGACCATCCTCGTCGGCTACATCCTGTACATCGTGCTGGTACCGCTGTTCCGCTGGGCGATCCTCGATGCCACCATTTCCGGCACCAGCAAGGAAGCCTGCGATTTCGGCGGCGCCTGCTGGACCCTGATCAAGGTGCGTTTCGGCCAGTACATCTACGGCCTCTACCCGGAGGAGCAGCGCTGGCGGGTCAATCTCGCCTTCGCCATCGCGGCGGCGGCGATGGTGCCGCTCTTCCTCGAGCGCTTCCGCCACCGGCTGACCTATGCGGTGGGGCTGGTCGTGATCTACCCGGTGATCGGCTATGCGCTGTTCTACGGCGGCTGGCTGGGCCTGCCGGTGGTCGAGACGCCGCGCTGGGGCGGGCTGTTCCTGACATTGGTGATCGCCGGGGTGGGGATCACCGCCTCCTTCCCGTTGGGCATCCTGCTGGCGCTGGGGCGGCGTTCCGAGATGCCGGTCATCAAATCGTTGTCGATCGCCTTCATCGAGCTCATTCGCGGCGTGCCGCTGGTGACCATCCTGTTCATGGCCTCGGTGATGCTGCCGCTGTTCCTGCCG
>CAYYZI010000633.1:0-1579 GCA_964475675.1 uncultured Geminicoccaceae bacterium | reverse complement strand
GCGGCAGCAGGATGGTCAGGAAGGTGTTGCGCTCGGCATTGGCGAGCCAGGCCGCACGCCAGGGATTGTCCTCGCTCCACAGATCGACGGCCCCGTCGCGCAGCAGCACCGGCACCACCAGAAGCGGCGGCGAGGGGGCGATCACCGCCGCCACCCCGGCATCGGCGAGCAGCGCCTGCACCGCGCGCGGCTCGTAACGAACCGTCACCTTGGCGATGTAGCGGGTGGCCGAGCGCTTTTCCTCCTCGATCGTGTAGCTGCGCACGAAGGAATCGAGGGCGAGCTGCTCGATCTCCGGCAGCAGCCCCCGATCCTCTTCCACCACCAGCCGCTCGAGAAGCTGCCGCAGCCCCTCCCTTTCGGCGGTCTCCAGGGCCTGCTGCTGGGCGACCACCGCGGATTCGGCGGTGGTGTCCACGGCGATCCCGGAAATGCTGTAGATGTCCGGTGCCGCCGCGGCCATGCGCAGGGTCGCGAGACACAGGAAGAGGCCGAGAATGGTGCGTGTGGCGGTCAGCATGGCGACATCCGACGGCTTGCGACAGCTTGATCTCCCCGCGAAGGCGGCGTAAGCCGGCCTTCGCTCGCAACTAGCCACGAGCACGCCCGTGACACAAGCTTCCGATCCGCGTGACGCATACGCCCGGGCAGGGGTCGATATCGAGGCCGGGCAGCATCTGGTCGCGCGTATCGCGGGCCTCGCACGCAGTACCGAAAGGCCGGGCGCGCGCCCCGATCTGGGCGGATTCGGCGCGATCTTCGATCTTTCCGCCTGCGGGCTGCGCGACCCGCTGCTGGTGGCCTCGACCGACGGGGTGGGCACCAAGATCCTGCTGGCCCTGGAGGCCGACCGGCTGGAGACCCTGGGCATCGATCTGGTGGCGATGTGCGTCAACGATATCGTCGTGCAGGGCGCAGCACCGCTCTTTTTCCTCGACTACTACGCGACCGGCCGGCTGGAGCTGCGACGCGCGGTACGGGTGGTGGAGGGCATCGCCGAGGGCTGCCGGCAGGCCGGCTGCGCCCTGATCGGCGGCGAGACCGCCGAGATGCCGGGGCTCTACGCCGCCGGCGAGTGCGATCTGGCCGGCTTCGCGGTGGGGGCGGTGGAGCGCGAGCGCCTGCTGCCGCGACCGGCGGCCGAAGGCGACGTGATCTTGGGCCTCGCCTCTTCGGGACCGCATGCCAACGGCTTCACCCTGATCCGCCGGATCCTGGCCGAGCAGCAGCTCGCGGCGACCGATGCGGCCCCTTTCGCACCCGCTCTTTCCCTGGCCGATGTCCTGTTGCCGCCGACCCGCATCTATGTCCGCCCCTGCCTGCGGATCGCCGGGGATCCCGGATTGCGGGCGCTGGCCCACGTCACCGGCGGCGGCCTGCTCGACAATCTGCCGCGCGTCCTCCCGTCCGATCACAGTGCCAGGATCGAGGCCGCGAGCTGGCCGCTGCCGACGGTGTTCGGCTGGCTCGCCGCGGCCGGCGGCCTCACCGCCACGGAACTCGCGCGAACCTTCAACTGCGGCATCGGCATGTGCGCGATCACCGCCCCCGAGGCGGCGGACGACATTGCGGCCGCGCT
>CAYYZI010000632.1:0-1585 GCA_964475675.1 uncultured Geminicoccaceae bacterium | reverse complement strand
ACCCGTGACTGGCGAGTTCGGCGCTGCGTCTGATCCGCGAGGGTCACCGCCAGCACCACAGACAAGCGCCGTGCTTCTACTGCCGCCCATGGGCATCGTCAAGTCCCGCGGGCGGCGAAAAAGGGGCGAACCACAAGGGTCCGCCCCGGTTCGATCGCCCCCTCAGGCGGTCAGCTTGAGGGGCAGTTCGGTGGCCTCGAGATCGCGCGGCGGGGCGAACCGCGGATCGCCGGCGGTCATCCGCTTGAGCTCCTGCACCACCCGTCCGGTGCCGGCCGGGATGAGACGGCCGACGATGACGTTCTCCTTGAGACCGTGCAGCCGGTCGACCTTGCCGGCGAAGGCGGCATCGGTCAGCACCCGGGTGGTCTCCTGGAAGGAGGCCGCCGAGATGAAGCTCTGGGTCTGCAGGCTGGCCTTGGTGATGCCCTGCAGCACCGGGAAGGCCTGGGCCGGTCGCCGCCCCTCCCGGATCATGCGGGCGTTGACCCGCTCGAACTCCACCTTGTCCACCTGCTCGCCCAGCAGGAAGGTGGTGTCGCCGGGATCCATCACCTCCACCTTCTGCAGCATCTGGCGGACGATCACCTCGACATGCTTGTCGTTGATCTTCACGCCCTGCAGCCGGTAGACCTCCTGGATCTCGGTGACCAGATAGTGGGCCAGCGCCTCGACCCCGAGGATGCGCAGGATATCGTGCGGCACCGGCGCTCCGTCAACGATCAGATCGCCCGGCTTGACCTGATCCCCCTCCTGCACCAGCACGTGGCGGTTCTTGGGGATCGTGTACTCGATCGGCTCGGCCAGATCGTCGGCCGGCACGATCTTGAGGCGGCGCTTGTTCTTGTAGTCCTTGCCGAACTCGATGCGTCCCTCGATCTCGGCGATCACCGCCGGATCCTTGGGCCGCCGCGCCTCGAACAGCTCCGCCACCCGCGGCAGACCGCCGGTGATGTCGCGGGTCTTGCTGGCCTCCTTGGAAAGCCGCGCCAGCACGTCGCCGGTATGCACCTTGGCCCCGTTCTCGACATTGAGAATGGCGCCCACCGGCAGGTAGTAGCGGGCCTCGTTGCCCGAGGGCAGGATGATCGGGTTGCCCTTCTCGTCCTGGATCAGGATCGAGGGCCGCAGATTGGCCGTGCGCGCGCTCTGCCGCCAGTCGATGATCTCGTTGCGGGCCTTGCCGGTGGTCTCGTCGACCACCTCCCGGTAGGAGATGCCCTCGATCATGTCGACGAAGACGACGATGCCGTCGGCCTCGGTGATCACCGGCAGGGTGTGCGGATCCCACTCGGCCAGCACGTCGCCGCGCTTGACCTCGCTGCCCGGCTCGACCAGCAGCCGCGCCCCGTTGGGCAGCTTCTGCCGCAGCTTCTCGCGCCCCATCTTGTCCTTGAGCACGAGTTCGCTGTTGCGACCCAGCACCACCGTACGGCCCTGGCTGTCGGTCACCAGCCGCGGATTGTCGACCTCCACCACCCCGTCGGACGGGGCCTCGATCGAGGACTGCTCGGTGGCCGCCTGGGCGGCACCGCCGATGTGGAAGGTGCGCATGGTGAGCTGGGTGCCCGGCTCGCCGATCGAC
>CAYYZI010000631.1:0-1595 GCA_964475675.1 uncultured Geminicoccaceae bacterium | reverse complement strand
AGGTGAACAACCACTGATACTTTTGGCCCGGGCTCCGGAGGGCGGCATGGGAATCGATCCGACATTCTGGCTCAACCGAAAAGTGCTGGTCACCGGCCATACCGGGTTCAAGGGCATCTGGCTGTCCGCCTGGCTCAGCGAACTGGGCGCCGAGGTCGCCGGCTTCGCCCATCCGCCGGAGCACGCCTCGCCTCTGTTCGACGCCGCCGGCATCGCCGGGCGGGTCGCCGGACATGTCGGCGATGTGCGCGATCTGGCTTCGCTGCAGGCGGTGATCCGCCGCGAGCGGCCGGAGGTGATCTTCCATCTGGCGGGGCGGCCGATCGTCCTCGAGGCGCTCAAGAATCCGGTCGAGACCTTCACCACCAACATCCTCGGCACCCTCAACCTGCTCGAGGCGGCGCGCGCCGCGCCCGATCTCCGGGCGATCGTGGCGGTTACCAGCGACAAGGTCTACCGCCGGCCCGCCGGCCGCTGCAGCGAGGAAGAGGCGCTCGGCGGCGAGGAACCCTACAGCGCCAGCAAGGCCGCGGCCGAGCATGTGATCGCCGCCTACCGCAAATGCTATCTCGGCGCCGAGGACGGCATCGGCCTCGCCGCCGCCCGTGCCGGCAATGTGGTCGGGGCCGGCGATTTCAGCCCGCATCGCCTGATCCCCGATCTGGTCCGCGGGATCACCGCCGGCCGGGTGGTGGAGATCCGCCACCCCGACTACTCGCGTCCCTGGCAGCATGTTCTGGATGCGGTCCACGGCTATCTCCTGCTGGCCCAGCATCTGGCCCGTGCGCCGGAACGCTTCGCCGGAAGCTGGAATTTCGGCCCACCCTCGGACCGACCGAGCTGGACCGTGGCCCGCATCGCCACCGCCATGGTCGAGGGCTTCGGTCGCGGCGCCTGGCGGCCGCTGCCGCGACCGCCCGGCATCGAGGTACCCCATCAGCATCTCTGCGCCGCGCGTGCCCGCCGCGAGCTGGGCTGGCGCCCGCTGCTGGACACCGCGGCGACCATCACCTGGACGGTAGCGGGCTACCGCCGACTGGTCGAGGCCGGCGAAGGTGGCTGGCTGTACGAGCAGATCGCCGCACATATGCGCCGGCAGCCGGCACCGCCACGGGCACCCCGCCCTTCCGCCGCTCCCGGAGACCTGCTGCATGCCAGCGCCTTCTGATGTTCCCGTCTTCGTCCTCTGCGGCGGCTTCGGCACCCGCCTGAACGGCAGCGCCGGGGACCGCCCCAAGCCGATGCTGGAGGTCGGCGACCGGCCGCTGCTGACCCATATCATGGGCTGGTACGCGCGTTTCGGCTTCCGCCGTTTCGTCATCTGTGCCGGCTATCGCGGCGAGACGCTGGCCAGCTACTTCATGATGCTGCCGGGCATCCTCTGCGATTTCACCCTCGATCTTCGTGACCGCTCGGTCTCCTACCACCAGTCCGACTATGTGCCCGACTGGGAGATCACCGTCGCCCATACCGGGCTCCATGCGATGACCGGCGCCCGGGTGGCCCGTGCCGCCGCCCGCTATCTCGGGGATGCCGAGCATTTCGCGGTGACCTACGGCGACGGGCTGACCAACGTGGATCTTCAGGAAGAATTC
>CAYYZI010000630.1:0-1595 GCA_964475675.1 uncultured Geminicoccaceae bacterium | reverse complement strand
GGGCGCATGCCCTCCCAGCTCTCCGGCGGTCAGCAGCAGCGGGTGGCGCTGGCCCGGGCACTGGTCAAGGAGCCCCAGCTCCTGCTCCTCGACGAGCCGCTGTCCAACCTCGATGCCACCCTGCGGCTTTCCATGCGTACCGAGATCAAGCGGCTGCAGCGCCATACCGGGGTCACCACCGTGCTGGTCACCCACGACCAGATCGAGGCCACCACCATGGCCGACCGCATCGTCTGCATGCGCGAGGGCCGGATCGAGCAGATCGGCAATGCCGAGGATCTCTACAAGCGCCCCGACAGCCTGTTCGTGGCGAGCTTCCTCGGCGCGCCGCCCATCAACCTGCTCGCCGGCGAGGCCCATGGCGATCGGCTGCGGATCGGCGACACCGAGCTGCCCCTTACCGGTGGCGCGGAGGGCAGGGTGATCCTCGGCATCCGCCCCGAGGCGGTGACCCTCGGCGGCGCAGGCCTGCCGGCCACCGTCCTCGATGTCGAGCCGATGGGCCGCGAGACCCTGTTCCTCCTGGAGACCCCCCTCGGACAGTTGCGGGCGCTGCTGGCCGGCGCCACCGCTCCCTACCGGACGGGAGAGAAGTTGACGTTCACATTCAACCCGGAGGACAGTATCCTCTTCGCCAGCACCAGCGAGCGCCGGCTGCCCGATGTCCATGCCCGACTGCCCGCCTGAGATGGAAACCGGGGATACATCCGAGCCGGAACCTCCGGATCTGCGGATCACCACCACCGACCGTCTGCCCTGGCCGAGCCTGGGCGAGCGGGAGGCCTGGCTGGCCCTGCCTCCGGAGCCCGGTGCCCATTCCCGGCTGCTGGCGGGGATCCCGGCCCTTCGGGAGATCGAGGCCCGTCTGCCGCGGCAGCCCGCACCCTCGCCCGCGAATGCCGCGCGCATCCTCTTCTGGAACGTCGAGCGGCTGCGCCATCGAACGGCGATCGCCGCCCGCATCGCCGATCTCGCCCCCGCCGCCAGCCTGCTCGCCGAAGTCGATGTGGGCATGGCCCGAAGCGGCAATCTCCACACGGTGGCGGCGCTGGCCGAGGAAACCGGTCAGGGCTGGGCCTTCGGGGTCGAGTTCGTCGAGCTCGGCCTCGGCGATGCCGAGGAGCGGGCGCGCCATGCCGGGGAGACCAATCTCGCCGGCCTGCACGGCAATGCCATCCTCTCGCCCCATGTGCTCACCCGCCTCGCCATGCTGCGCCTCGACGCGGACGGCGGCTGGTTCGACGGCAGCCGCGGCGAGCGGCGGATCGGCGCCCGCATGGCGCTTCTCGCCCAGCTCGAAATCGCCGGCCGGCCGGTGACCCTGGTCTGTACCCATTTCGAGAGCCATACCGACCCCGCCGATCGCTGCCAGCAGATGGCGCGTCTGCTGGACGGGATCGAGGCCTACGATGCGAGCGCCCCGGTGCTGATCGGTGGCGATTTCAACACCAGCACCTTCGCCCGCACCCACCGGCTCGATCCCGCCACCCTCGAAGCGGCGCTGGCCGAGGATCCGGAAAGGCTGCGCCATCCGGTCGCCCATGAGCCGCTGTTCGCCCTCGCCGCCGACCGCGGCTACCGCTGGCGGGATTGCA
>CAYYZI010000629.1:0-1596 GCA_964475675.1 uncultured Geminicoccaceae bacterium | reverse complement strand
GGATCGGCGCGATTGCTGCGGCCGCGGGTAAAGATATGCGTATCTATACGCATGGAGTCCTCCCGAGCACAGCTCGGCGCTGTTGAACCCGCGGGGCTTGTCTGATCCTATGTGTCGTACGGAGCCGTGGCGGAGCTGGCGGGAGGCGTGCTCCGGCGCTTTCGACCGCTGCAGGCGGTCGTGGAAGCGATGACAACAGCATTTGTCGAGGGTCACACACTGCACTAGATGAGCGGAAGATCGGCGCGGACCATGGTATGGCGGGGCCGCCGGCGGAGTCCGGGGACGGGCCGCCTTTCCGGGCCGCGATCACGGTAAACTGCGGCCAGTCGAGACGGTCCAACGGCAAGAAGTGCACCAAGCACCGCGCGAGTCCTCTCCTTCTGTGCCCGCTTGCACGGAGCAGGTGCAACCGAATGACGATGGCGAGTTGGGCATCCTTCATCAAAGCCTTTCGCGACAATCAGGAACTCTCCCAGAAGGACGCGGCGAAACTGCTGGGGGTCAGCCAGCCCACCCTTTCCCGCTGGGAAAGCGGGCGGCAGGTACCGGACATGCGCACCCGCCGGCGCATCCAGCGCCTGGTCGACGCCCATGCCGGGCTGCGCGGCCGGCTGGTGGGCGAGGTGGTGGCGCGCTCGCTCTGCGCCCAGGCGCTGCTCGACGAGAGCCTGCGGATCCGCGCGGTGTCCGAGCGTTTCGCGGAGCTCTTCGACAGTGATGCCGCACAGCTCGAGGCGCGCAGCCGGGAGGGGCCGCACCCCCTCGGGGCGGTCGCCCGCGAGGCGCTCGAGATGGCGCTGCGGGCCGGCCTCGGCCGCGGTGAGATGGCCCTCATCGAATGCGTCGGCCAGAGCATCGGTGGCGGCGGCCGGGCGCTGTTCCTGCGCCAGCTCTGGATCCCGGTGATCGTCGAGGGCGGCCATCTGCGCATCCGGGTGGAGGTGGCGCCGCTCTCCCAGGACGGCTACCGGCAGCATCTCGGCAGCGGCCGGCGGGTGCGGGTGATCAGCCTGTGGCCGCACGGCCGCGAGGGCGCGTGCCGGGAACGGCCGGTACTGCGGCGCCTCGCGACCTTCTGAGGGCGGCGGAGCTCAGGCGGCCCGTCGGGCCTCTTCGAGAAAGGCGCGCATCTCCCGATGCAGGGCCTCGGACTGTCCGGCGAGCTGGCGGGCGATGGCCAGGAGCTGTTCGGCACCTTCGCCGGTATTGCGGGTGGCATCGCCGATCTCGCCGATATGGCCGTCGACGGTGCGGGTCCCCGAGGCCGCCCGATCGGCGCTGCGGGCGATCTCCTCGGTCGCCGCCCGCTGCTCCTCCACCGCCGCGGCGATGGTGCCGGTGATCTCGTTGACCTCCAGGATGCTCTCGCGGATGGTACCGATGGCGGTGACGCCGGAGCGGGAGGCCTCCTGCATGCCGGCGATGCGGGCGGCGATGTCCTGGGTGGCCTTGGCGGTCTGGTTGGCGAGCGCCTTGACCTCGCCGGCGACCACCGAGAATCCCTTGCCGGCCTCGCCGGCCCGGGCCGCCTCGATGGTCGCGTTGAGGGCCAGCAGGTTGGTCTGCTCGGCGATGTCGTTGATCAGCTCCACC
>CAYYZI010000628.1:0-1600 GCA_964475675.1 uncultured Geminicoccaceae bacterium | reverse complement strand
CTTCAACGGCAGCGCCACTTCGATCAGCTTTTTCTTGTACATCGCTCGCTTTTCCTCTCGCTTGGGGCGGCAAACGCAGCGCCCGGCAAGCACTCCGGCGCCGCCCAGAGCGGTCACAGCCCGCGCCCGCCTGCTTTCCGGCGCGGCGGCTTGCCGAGCCCGGGACCAAGAGACGACTTCTCAAGATATCGCAAAGCAAGCCGCCGCTACTGGAGCTGCGCTGGAAGAAGGCAAAGGCTCGACCGGAGCGCTGACAGGCGGAACTGGACCGCCGTCATAGCGGGTGCGCAAGAGAGGTCCTACACCCCGGCAGCGGCCTCTTTGGGCAGCGGCAGATCTCGGCTGGCTTGCACATCGAGCCAGCCCAGAGCGGCGAGATCGCGTACGGTGCGGGCGATCTCTTCCTCCGGCAGTGGCGGCCGCCGCCGCTGTTTCCACCGCAGCACGGATTCCAGAACCTCACGCTCGCTGGGCCTGGCCCGGCGGCTCTCCTTCAGCTCGCGGGTGGCGAATACGAC
This sequence comes from uncultured Geminicoccaceae bacterium, assembly GCA_964475675.1. Classification (GTDB taxonomy): domain Bacteria; phylum Pseudomonadota; class Alphaproteobacteria; order Geminicoccales; family Geminicoccaceae; genus JALSRW01. Next base: position 1,082 of record CAYYZI010000628.1, on the reverse strand, counting down.
GGTGGCGGTGATCTCCGCCTGCCGGGTGTCCATACGGGTGAAGAGATCGGCCACGCGGTCGATGATCGGGTTCCAGGCGTCAATCTCCCAGCGGAATGCGCGCAGGGCGTCTGGCAGCGTGGGGGCCGGGACGGAGGGCGAACATGCGGCCCAGCCGCTCTTCGCGGATCAGCCCGTTGTTCACGAGCCGGGTCACGAGTCTCTTGAGTCCGCTGGAGTACGGCCCGTAAGAGCCGCGAGTGAATTGCAAACCCGTCGGCAGCCCTTCCTCGGTCGCCAGGTAGGCCAGCTTTTGAAAGGCCGTACGGCCGATTGGCCAGTGGTATGGCTCGGCGTCCACGCGGCGGACGATCTCGGCGAGGGCCACCCACGCGGGATCGATGCGGGACCGGGGCGCCGGCTGCTCCCGGGAGCCTTCACCGCCCAAGAATTCCGGCTGCAGCTCCCGGTGCGGCGTCCCGAACGGAGCGTACAGCTCCACCGGGATCTCCATCTTCGACAAGTAGCGGTAAAGCATCGGACCCACGACGCGCCACTCCAACTGGCCTTCGCCGCATCGGAGCGGCGGCACGGCCAGCGACGTGATCCCCCAGTCCTTGTAATGCCGCAGCAAGAACTCCAGACCCCGGACGATGTCGCTCAAGCGGGCTACCGAACGCCAATGGTCCTTCGTCGGGAAGTTCAGAATCCAGGGCGGCACGACGCGTTTGTACAAGTACGGCCGGCCCAGGCGGACCTCGCGGCGGCGGCAACGGGCGCTTTGTACATATCGGGGAAACGCTTCTTGAACTCCAGCGCGATCCCCTTGCCCATCACCCCGACGCAGTTCACCGTGTTGACGAGCGTCTGGGCTTCGGAGTCGAAGAGGTTTCCAATGCGCACGTCAACCATGTGTTCTCCTCACCATAAGAAGAACACGTGCTGTGAGGGGATCGGCTCACAATGTCGCAATCGTGGGCCCGTTTGCGCGACGCTTTGCGTCGGAGTGCAGTTTTGCGAACAGGATAACTACTTGTTGTTCAATTGGTTACGGGCTTCTATTGCGTCCGGATTGCGCCGGTTTGCGCTATTGTGCCGCATCA
>CAYYZI010000627.1:0-1601 GCA_964475675.1 uncultured Geminicoccaceae bacterium | reverse complement strand
GTGCATTGGGAAGACATCGACGGGGAGGAGATCGCCCGCATCTTCGGCCCGCCGCCAGCGAGCGGCGCACTCTCCGTCGGCTCGGTGGTCTTCTTCGATGCGCTGCCGACGGTACCGGTGAAGCTCACCATGGAGGTCATGACACCCCATTACCAGCCCTGGTACCAAGCGAGCGACGCTGCCGCACGTCCTCCCGCCGACTGGTACGATCCCACGCCCATCCCCTTCCTCGCCCTCGCTCCGGGCTCGACATTCCTGTTCGCCGTCGGGCCGCGTCGACCACAGAACCCGCAGGACCGGAAAGACACCGAGACCGCCTTCGCCTGGCTGAAGGACGCCCTCGACTGGCTCGGGGCCGGGGCCAAGACGGCGATCGGCTTCGGCCGGTTCGAGGAGGCGGGCGCACGGCAGCAGCGCGATGCGGCCCTCGGACAGGAGGCGGCGAAGGCGCGAGCTTCCGCGCCGGCAACAGGCAGGCTCCCATCGGCTGGCGAGCCGGCCAGCGTCGCCGAACGCGTTCTCGGCCCGGCCAGGGATTTCCCGAAGGGAACGAAGGTCGAGGTTCAGGGGGAAACCGGTATCGTGGTCGGTGTCGAGGAGGACAAGCTCCTCGTCGATTTCGACGGCGACGTTGAGCCGGTCGATCCGCGGGATGCAAGGAAGATCGTGTGAGCCTATGGGCGACGATTGTCGATGCGGTGCGCCAGGGATTCTGGGGCTGGCTCGTCTACAGCGTGGGAGCGGGTCTGTTCGCGACCGGCGTGCTGAGCGGATGGCGGTACTTTTGGGACCATCGCTGGCGCGGATGGAAACTCGAAATCCGTCGGCCGGACGGCGAACCCATCGAGGCGATGAAACTCTCCGTCGAGGAAGTTCGAAGCTTCGAGCAGTCGGAGTTCGAACGCTTCAAATGGATCAAGTCGGCGGTGTCGAACTTCGGACAGTTGCTCGCTGTCACGCTTCCGGAGATCGAGAAGGCGGGATGGTGCCATCGGGATCCCGATCGGCGAACCTATGTGATCAACCTGCAGGATGCGATCGAGAGAGGGCACGTCAAACCCCATTTTCAGCCCGGCGACACCACCGGCGTATCCGAGCCCGATCGGAAACAGATGTGATCTAGCCTCTTCGAACCGGAGAAAATGTCGGACGCGCGAACCCTGCTTCAGCCTCGGGTCCCGGCCGGCTCATCAGAGACGAGCCTCCTCACCCGCGCCTTGCAGTAGCGGGGCAGGGGGTAGCGGGAGGCGATGGCGGTGCGGGCGGCGGCCGCCGCCTCGATCTCGCGGTAGCGGCCCCTGGAATAGCGCGGGCAGTCGCGGGCCAGGCCCCGGCCGATCAGCCAGGCGCCGATGTCCCGGCCGTCCAGGAAGCAGACGGCGACGATGCGATCATAGCTGCGCGAACCGTCGGGACGGCATTCCACCACCCGCCCCTGCACCAGCCGGCGCATCGCCTCGCCGGCCTCGCGCCCCAGCGGATCGCGCAGCTCGGGGGCGGCCACCCCCTGCAGGCGGATGGCGATCTCGCCGATCTCGATGGTGTCCCCGTCGCGCACGCGGGTGACCTCGCCGCGGAAGGAATCCGAGCTGGTGACGCCC
>CAYYZI010000626.1:0-1602 GCA_964475675.1 uncultured Geminicoccaceae bacterium | reverse complement strand
GGAAGCTGATGCTGGCCCACGTCGCCTCCCAGCAGGGGGTGGTGGCGGCCGAGCCCTTCGCCCGGGCCGAGGTCATCCCGGCAGCCTTCGACGCCGCCCTGTTCGCCGCCCGACCGGTCTCCGCACCGCCCCCCGAATTGGCGCATCGCCTGCTCTTCCTGGGACGCATCAGCCACCAGAAGAACGTCGGGCTGGCGCTGGCCACCCTCGAACATCTGCGCCAAGGCGACGAGCCCTACAGCCTGACCATCGTCGGCGACGGCGAGGAGGCGCGCCAGCTCATGCGGCGCATTGCCCGCAGCCCGGCCGCCACCGCGGTCCGCTGGCTCGGTCGGGTCCCCCATGATCGGGTCGCCGAGCTCCTGGCGGCGCATGGCATCCTGGTGGTGACCAGCCGCTACGAGGCTTCGCCGACGGTGGTCAAGGAAGGCCTGGCGGCGATGCGTCCGGTGGTCACCACCGATGTCGGGGATGTGCGGGACTGGATCGAGGAGGGGATCACCGGCTTCGTCACCGAGGCCGATCCCCGCGCCCTCGCCGCGGCGGTGCGGCAGGCGAGCCGGCTGATCCTCGAGGGTCGTTGCCGCCGCTCGACCCGCCTCGACAGTCTCGCCGAGCGCCAGATCATGGAACGGGTCCTCCATCTCTATCGCGAGCTACAGGCGGGCTGAGCGGGGATGCGCTCCCGGCTGGCATCTCTCTGGCACCGCGTTTCCGCTCTCGCCCTGCTGGGCGGGGCCCGGGCGCTGGCCGCCCTCTGCGGGTTCGCCGCCGTCACCCTGCTGGCCCGTCGCCTGACGCCCTGGGAGTTCGGGGTCTGGTCGCTGCTGCTCGCCATCCAGGGCTATGTGCTGCAGTTCGGCGAGCTCGGTCTGCGCTCGGTGCTGACCGCCGAAGCCGGTGCCCTGCCGGCGCGCGCCCGCGCCCTGCTCGGCCGCTATCTGGGGCTCCGGATGAGCGCCAGCCTCGGGGCCCTGACCGGTGCCCTGTCGATCGTCCTTCTCTTCTATCCGACGCTGCCGACCGCGCCTGCCGCCATCCTGCTGGCCAGCCTGTTCGTGGCCGCCCTCCAGTTCGACTGGATCGCCCTTTCCCGCGGCCGTTCGGCGATGGCAGCATTGCTGCTGGTGGTGCGCCCGGTGAGCTTCCTGTTGCTGCTGGTACTTTGGCCCGCCGCGGGCGACACGCTCGCCGCCACCGCGCTCGCCTTTCTGCTGGCCTGGGGGCTGGCCGCCGCCGCCTCCCTGCCGATGCTGCGGCTGCTTCCCCGCCCGGCCGGACGGGTCACGAATGCGGGCCGCCCACTGCTGCGCCGCGGCCTGCCCCTCTGTGGCGTCAGCCTCACCGGGCAGGCCCAGTACAGCCTCGATCTGCTGCTGGCCGGGCTGGTGCTGGGGGCGGCGGCGGTGGGTCCCTACTATCTGGCGCATGCGATCGCCGTGGCGGGTCTGGTCTTCGCCAATGCCGGCGGACAGCTGGCGCTGGCCCGGATGCGACCGCTCGCCGACCGGCCGGCGGCACTGGCGGCGAAACTGGGGAGCGAGCTGCGCCTCATCCTCGCCACCGCCCTGGCGCTGGCCCTGGCGATGGCGCTCCTGGCGC
>CAYYZI010000625.1:0-1604 GCA_964475675.1 uncultured Geminicoccaceae bacterium | reverse complement strand
CGCAGCGGGCGATGGGCTTCTGCCTCTTCAACAACATCGCCATCGGTGCCCTCCATGCCCGCCACGCCCACGGCGTCGGCCGCATCGCCATCTTCGATTTCGATGTCCATCACGGCAACGGCACCCAGGCCATCTTCTGGGAGGATGCCGAGACCCTCTACTGCTCGACCCACCAGTGGCCGCTCTACCCCGGCAGCGGCCGCGAGAGCGAGACCGGAGTGGCCGGCAACATCCTCAACCGCACCTTTCCCCCGGGTACCGGCTCGGCCGCCTGGCGCAAGGTGGTGGGCGGCGAGATGCTGCCCCGGATCGAGGGATTCGCCCCCGAACTCTTGATGATCTCCGCCGGTTTCGACGCCCATGCCGCCGATCCGCTGGCCAATCTGATGCTGGTGGAGGAGGATTTTGCCTGGGTCACCGCCGAGCTGGTGGCGCTCGCCGAACGGCATGCCCAGGGCAGGGTGGTTTCGGTGCTGGAAGGGGGATACAACCTCGATGCCCTGGCCCGCAGCCTGCGGGCTCATCTCGAGGCGTTGGGTGCGGATCGCCGATCCGCGTTGCGACAATGGGGGAGCCATGGCCGAGGAGTGGCAGGCGCAAGAGGGCGAGGGGACGACGGAGGCCGCGCGCCCGATCGCCGAGATGAGCTTCGAGGAAGCCCTCGCCGAGCTCGAACGCATCGTCCAGATGCTGGAGCGGGAGCAGCCCGATCTGGAGGCCGCCATCGCCGCTTACGAGCGCGGTACGCAGCTCCGCCGCCATTGCGAGGAGAAGCTGCGCGAGGCCCGGCTCCGGGTCGAGAAACTGAGCTTCGATGGCGAAGGCGAAGCCCGGCTCGAGCCCTTCGAACCGCAATGACCTCGCCCGCCCTGGCCGCCGCCCTGGCGCGCACGGCGGCGGATCTCGAAAGCGCGCTCGCGCGCCTGCTGCCGGCCGCCGATGACGTGCCGCCGCGTCTCGCCGCCGCCATGCGCCATGCCGTTCTGGGCGGCGGCAAGCGGCTCCGGGGCTTTCTGGTGCTGGAAGGCGGACGGCTCACGGGTGCGCTACCCGCCGCCTGCCTGCGGGTAGCGGCGGCGATCGAGCTGTTGCACGCCTATTCGCTGGTCCATGACGATCTGCCGGCGATGGACGATGCCACCATGCGGCGCGGCCGGGCGGCCTGTCATCTGGCCTTCGACGAGGCCACCGCGCTTCTCGCCGGGGACGCGCTCCAGGCCCTGGCCTTTGAGCTTCTCGCCCGCGGGGACTGGCCGGCAGCCGACGGGGTGCGCCTGCGGCTCGTGCGCGAACTGGCCGTGGCCGCCGGTGCCGCCGGCATGTGCGGTGGCCAGATGCGCGATCTGGAGGCGGAGCGCGCTTCCTTCGACGAGGCGGCGATCCTCGAGCTGCAGGCGATGAAGACCGGGGCGCTGATCCGCTTTTCCAGCCGCGCCGGGGCCATCCTCGCCGCCGCCCCGGAGGCCGATGTGGCCCGCCTCGATCTCTATGGCGCGCGGCTCGGTCTCGCCTTCCAGATCAGCGACGATCTCCTGGATCTCCATGGCGCGGTGGCGGAGACGGGCAAGGACGTCGGTCGCGATGCCGCCGCCGGCAAGGCCACC
>CAYYZI010000624.1:0-1607 GCA_964475675.1 uncultured Geminicoccaceae bacterium | reverse complement strand
GGGAGCGAACGCCATCACCATCGTCATTCTCGGCTCCCGCGAAGGTGCCGAGCGGGAACTGGCGGAAGCTTTGGCCGGCAGTGCCCGGCGATTGTGGCCGGATCTCGCGGACGACCGACGCGATCGGCTGGAAATCCATGTCGGTGTGAAACTGCCCGGGCGTCAGCTCGTGCAGGACCTGGATCTGGTGGTCCTCGCCCATTTCCACGCGCCTCGTCGGTTCCCTGCGCGAAGTGGCGGACCGCAGCCGGGATCCCTGCGCAACCTCGTCGCCATCATCGAGCTCAAGAACCACCGCCATCTGGATGTGCGCTTCGAGGGAACGAAGGCCCTCGTCCGATATCACCGCGGCGGTGCCGAGATCTGGGAAGATGTCACGGAGAAATCCTTCAGGCAGATGCACGCCCTTCGCAATACGCTGCGGGACCAGGGCATTCGCGAGCTGTGGGTTCATCGTTTCGTGGTCTTCCAGAACCTGTCGTCGAGCGAGTTGCCACGGGGAAACGATCAGCTCGCGGCCGGTACACCCGAGCTCGGGGAGATCCTCGGCGTCGCCCTGCTCCAGGGAAGCTTCGAGCGCGGCTCCGCCTCCCAGCTATCGGCGACGACGCCCGAGATGATGCACCGCATCTTGGCATTGCCGTTGTTCCGGGTGCTGGAGCCCTCTTCGCTGGATCGCCGGCGGATGGATCGTCTGGTGCGGGTGGAAGCGCATCGGGCGGACTGGTTCGAGGAGCTGGGCCGCAAGACGATCGTCTTGCGAGGTCGTGGCGGCGCCGGCAAGACGGTGCTGATGTTGCAGATGGCCTACAGATCGTGGGAGGAGCGACAGGCCCGGGCGGTGTTCCTCACCTACAATCTGGCTCTGGTCGCCGATATCCGCCGCACCATGGCGCTCATGAACATCCCGAACAGTCTTTCACGCGGTGGTATCGCCGTAGAATCGGTGATGGCCTTCATGTTGCGTGTGGCGAAGCGTTTCGATGTCTTGCCCGACACCGGCAATCCGCTGGACGACTACGAGGAACATGTCGGCACTCTCGCCCAGTATCTCGTCGGCAAGGCGATAGGCGAAACGGATATCGAGGATCTGAAACGACGGTTTCCGGAAGAATTCGCCTTCGACCAGGTGTTCGTCGACGAGGGACAGGACTGGTCGAATGCCGAGGTGGCGGTGTTGCGAGGGCTCTATGGTGCCGAGCGCCTGACCATCGCCCACGGTATCGATCAGCTCGTCCGCCGTCTCGAGGAGACCGACTGGACCGCCGGTCTCGACAAGGCCGAGGTGCGTGTGCGCCATCTCCGACGCGGCCTGCGGATGAAGGCCAATCTCGCACGTTTCGCCAATCGCTTCGCGGGGGAACTGGGACTCGAGGGCTGGGAAGTGCAGCCCAACACCGAGGCGGGCGGCGGACGCGTGGTGATCGCGGTCGGAGACTACTTTTCCCGTCCCGGGCTGCATCGACGTCTCGTCGCGGAGGCGGCGGAACAGGGCAACCGGCCGATCGATCTCTTGTGCTGTGTTCCACCCGCCCTCGGGGTCGACAGGCAAAGCGGCGGTGCATCTCGGGCGGCGCAGCGGTTCGAGGCTTGGGGCATCGCGGTCT
>CAYYZI010000623.1:0-1612 GCA_964475675.1 uncultured Geminicoccaceae bacterium | reverse complement strand
GCAGGCTCGCCGCCAGCCGGTCCGGCAGACCCGGCATCGCCACGTAGAACAGCCAGGCCAGGCCGAGGCCGAGCACCAGGGCACCGAAGGGTGCCAGCTTCACGGTCCAGGGCACCGTCTCGATCTCCTCGAGCACGGTGTTGATGGGTGCCGTGAAGATGGCCCCGCTCCAGAACTCGCCCTCGGGAGCGATCAGCGCCAGACCGAACCAGCCGGCGAGCAGCGCACCCGCCGCCAGGAACATCAGCGGCACGGTCATCACCGGCGGGCTCTCGTGGACGTGCTCCAGCACCTCCCGGCTGGCCCGGGACTCGCCGTGGAAGGTCATGAACATCAGCCGGCCGGCATAGAAGGCGGTCAGGATCGCAGCCAGCAGCAGCAGCCAGAAGGCGTAGCCGGAGAGCGCGTTGCCCGAGACCCAGGTGGCCTCGATGATGGCGTCCTTGGAGAAGAAGCCGGCGGTGCCCGGAAAGCCGATCAGGGCCAGCGTGCCGATCCACATCACCGCATATGTCACCGGCAGCTTGCGCCAGATGCCCCCCATCCTGCGCATGTCCTGCTCGTCCGACATGGCATGGATCACCGAGCCGGCGCCGAGGAACAGCAGCGCCTTGAAGAAGGCATGGGTGTAGAGATGGAAGATGCCGGCCGCATAGGCGCCCACCCCGGCGGCGGCGAACATGTAGCCGAGCTGCGAGCAGGTCGAATAGGCGATCACCCGCTTGATGTCGTTCTGCACCAGACCGACGGTGGCGGCGAAGAGCGCGGTCGAGGCGCCGATGAAGGTGATCAGCCCGAGTGCGATGGGGGCGTATTCGTAGAGTGGCGAGAAACGCGCCACCAGGAAGACGCCGGCGGTGACCATGGTAGCGGCGTGGATCAGGGCGGAGACCGGGGTCGGGCCCTCCATCGCATCGGGCAGCCAGGTATGGAGGCCGAGCTGGGCCGATTTGCCCATGGCGCCGATGAACAGGAGGATGCCGATCAGGGTCAGGGTGTCGAAGCTGCCGCCGAACACGAACAGCTCGGTATTCGCCAGGCTCGCCGTGTTGGCGAAGATCACGTCGTACTGGATGCTGTCGAACACGAAGTAGGTGGCGGCGATGCCCAGGGCCAGGCCGAAATCGCCCACCCGGTTGACGATGAAGGCCTTGATGGCGGCCGCACAGGCCGAGGGCCGGGTGTACCAGAAGCCGATCAAGAGATAGGAGGCGACGCCCACCCCTTCCCAGCCGAAATAGAGCTGCAGGAGGTTGTCGGAGGTCACCAGCATCAGCATGGCGAAGGTGAAGAAGGAAAGATAGCTGAAGAAGCGCGGGATGCTCGGATCGTGCGCCATGTAGCCGATCGAATAGACGTGGATCAGGAAGCTGATGCAGCTCACCACGAACATCATGATGACCGACAGCGCGTCGATCCGCAGCACCCACTCGGCGGTGAAGCTGTCGACCGCCATCCAGGTGAAGAGCGGTACCTTGAACGGCTCGTCGCCGAGGGTCGCCAGTGCCACGATGCTGGCCAGGGCGGAGACCCCCATCAGCCCGCAGGTGACCAGTTGCGAGGCGCGGTCGCCGATCAGGCCGCCGAACAGGCCGGCGATGATGGCGCCCAG
>CAYYZI010000622.1:0-1619 GCA_964475675.1 uncultured Geminicoccaceae bacterium | reverse complement strand
CCAACGCGCTCTACGAGGGGGTCTATCTGCTCGGCACCTCGATCGCCCGGCCGCTCATCGCCAAGCGGCTGATCGAGATCGCCCACCAGACCGGCGCCGATGCGGTGGCCCATGGCGCCACCGGCAAGGGCAACGACCAGGTGCGCTTCGAACTCTCCTGCTACGCCCTCGATCCGCAGATCCGGATCATCGCGCCCTGGCGGGAATGGGATCTCAATTCGCGCGAGAAGCTGATCGCCTACGCCGAAAGCCGGCAGATCCCGATCCCCCGCGGCAAGCGTGGCGAGCCGCCCTATTCCACCGACGCCAATCTGCTGCACATCTCCTACGAGGGCCGCGCGCTGGAGGACCCCTGGGTCGAGCCCGATGAGGAAATGTTCACCCGCACCGTCGATCCGCGAAAGGCGCCCGACGAGCCGCAATATGTGGAGGTCGATTTCGAGCGCGGTGATCCGGTGGCGGTCGATGGCGAGGCCCTCTCTCCCGCGAGGCTGCTGGCGCGGCTCAACGAGATCGCCGGACGGCACGGCATCGGCCGGGTCGATCTGGTGGAGAACCGCTATGTCGGCATGAAGTCGCGCGGCGTCTATGAGACCCCCGGCGGCACGCTGCTGCTGGCGGCGCATCGGGCGATCGAAAGCATCACCCTCGACCGCGGTGCCGCGCATCTCAAGGACGAACTCATGCCCCGCTATGCCGAACTGGTGTACAACGGCTACTGGTTCGCGCCGGAACGCGAGATGCTGCAGGCGCTGATCGACAGGAGCCAGGAAGAGGTCACCGGCACGGTTCGGCTCAAGCTCTACAAGGGCGGCCTCCAGGTGGTCGGGCGCAAGAGCCCGAGGAGCCTCTACAGCGAGGAACATGCCACATTCGAGCAGGACACGGTCTACGACCAGCGCGATGCGGAAGGCTTCATCAAGCTCAACGCGCTCCGCCTGCGGATCCGCGGCCTCGTCCACAACCCCTACGGACGGGACCGCTGAAGCCGCCGATTTCCTGCTGCGGCGTCTCCTGTATCGCGACGGGCTGATCCTGGTGGTGGACAAGCCGGCCGGCCTGCCGGTGCATGCCGGCCCGGGCGGCGGGCCCAATCTCGAGGACTATCTCGACAGCCTGCGCTTCGGCCTGCCCAGGCCCCCGGCCCTGGCCCACAGGCTCGATCGCGACACCAGCGGCTGTCTGGTGCTCGGCCGGCACAGAAAGGCGCTGTCGCGGCTCGGCCGGCTGTTCGCCCAGGGGCGCATCGCCAAGACCTACTGGGCGGTGGTGCGCGGCGCACCGCCCGACCCTGCCGGCCGCATCGATCTGCCGCTGGCCAAGATCACCCGCGATCGCCGCAGCTGGCGGATGCAGGTCGAAGAAAGCGGGCGGCCGGCGGTGACCGACTATCGGGTGCTGGGCGGCACCGGAGAATGCAGCTGGCTGGAACTGCGACCACGGACCGGGCGCACCCATCAGCTTCGGGTCCATCTCGCCGCCATCGGCTGTCCGATCCTCGGCGATGCGGTCTACGGCCGGCCCGGGGAAGACGGGCTGCTGCCGCTCCATCTGCACGCCCGGGCCCTGCGCATCCCTCTCTAGCCGGCGCGCGATCCCGCCCAACGGGCGGCCCCCCC
>CAYYZI010000621.1:0-1634 GCA_964475675.1 uncultured Geminicoccaceae bacterium | reverse complement strand
CCGGACTCATCATCTTATACCGAGAAGGCCTCATAGACCTTCGAGCAGTAGGCGGTATCGATCTCCGCTGAGGTGCCGAAGTTACTCTTGTCCAACGGCCTGCGCCTGCGCAACCTGAGGTGGTCCCAGATGTTTGGACAGGTTGGCGGCTTGTTTAAGGTGTATTCCGGTGCCTGATCATGCCGCCAAGAACCTGTTTATCACGTTCTGTTGCTGTTGCGCCTGTGGGGATGTGGGCAAGGCGGAAGCCTTGTCCATCATATCCACGGGCCTCCCGGCCGCGTAGGCTTCCGCCGGCGTTCGGCCGGCGAGAGCGGAATGGGGCCTGACGGTGTTGTAGAAGTCGATCCAGTCGCCGATGACCCGCATCGCCTTGAAGCCGTCGCTGAGCTCGTGCAGGTAGACCGCCTCGTACTTGAGCGAGCGCCACAGCCGCTCGATGAAGATGTTGTCCATGCAGCGGCCCCGGCCGTCCGTGGAGATCATGACAGCGGCGTCCTTGAGCGCGCCGGTGAACTCGAAGCCGGTGAACTGGCTGCCCTGGTCGGTGTTGAAGATCTCCGGCCGGCCGTATCGGGCCAGCGCCTCGTTGAGCGCTTCGACGCAGAACCGGGCATCCATGGTGTTCGACAGCCGCCAGGCGAGAACGTGGCGCGTCGCCCAGTCCATGATCGCGACCAGATAGAGGAAGCCGCGGCTCACCGGGATATAGGTGAGGTCGGCGCACCAGACCTGATCGGGGCGCTCGATCGCCAGCCCCTTGAGTAGATAGGGATAAACCCGGTGCTCCGGGTGCGGCTCGCTGGTCCTCGGCATCTGATAGATGGCTTGCAGGCCCATGAGGCGCATCAGGCGGCGAACCCGATGCCGCCCCACCGAGGTCCCCTCGCGCCGCAACTGGCGGACCATCTGACGACTGCCGTAGAACGGGTACTTGAGAAACAGCGCGTCGAGCCTGCGCATCAGCGCCAGATTCTCCGGGCTCTCGCCCCTCGGCCGGTAATAAAGGGACGACCGGCTGATTGTCAGCAGGCGACATTGACGGCTCAAGCTCAGATCGGGGTGGTCGCGCCGGATCATCGCCTTGCGCTCCCCCCGACTCATCGCTTGAGCCCTCTGGCCAAAAAATCACGTTCCACCGTCAACTCGCCGATCTTGGCGTGAAGGTCCCGAACCTCCGCCTCGCGGTCCCGGCCAGCGCAGTCGGCGCCGTTCGAAAACACCTCCTTCAGGCCATCCACCGCCCGCCGTTTCCAGGTGCTCACCTGGTTCGGATGGACCTTGTGCCTGGCCGCGATCTCCTGGATCGTCTTGTCGCCCCGTAGCGCTTCCAGCGCCACGCGGGCCTTGAAGTCCGCCGAAAACCGGCGCCGTTTCGTCATCACGTATTCCTCCGTCATCCGGTGGAATACACCTTAACAACCTGTCCGATTTTCCGGGACCAGCTCAGAGCGCCGTGTCGCGCAGGAGGTCCGGGAGCTCGACCTCGATATCCTCGTCGTCGAGGCCGCTTGCGACCGCGAGCCCGGCGGCGTTGCCGAGGACCAGCCCCTCGTACATCTCGATCGCGGCCTCGCGCTCGATGGCGCGGAGCTGGGAGGGCAGGAGGCCCGAGCGGTAATCGGTGAGGGCAT
>CAYYZI010000620.1:0-1638 GCA_964475675.1 uncultured Geminicoccaceae bacterium | reverse complement strand
CGATGGCCACCATCACGAAGGCCCGCCGGGTGGGCACCGGCGCCCCGGCCAGCAGCAGATAGAAGAGTGCCGCGAACAGCGCCAGCAGGGCCGCCGCCTTGCGCGGTGTCACCCGCAGTGCCAGTGCCGGCCACAGGCTCAAGAGATAGCGTGCGGCCAGGAACAGGGTGCCGGCGACGAGCCCCATGTGGAGGCCGGAAATGGCGAGGAGATGGGCGAGGCCGGAGGCCTGCATGACCGTCCACACCTCCTCCTCGATGCCGCCCCGCAAACCGGTCAGCAGGGCGGCGGCGACACCGCCGGCGGTGCCGGGAATCAGTTCGGTGACCCGCTCGGCAATGGTCTGGCGCAGGGCGGCGACATGCTCGCCGAGGCCGTTGCGCGCACCCCGGCCGATCCGTTCCACCGCGCCGAGGGCGAAGCCGATGCCGCCCAGCCGCTCGAACCAGGCCTTGCGGGCGAAGTCGAACCCGCTGGGCCAGCTCGGCCCCGGCGGCGGCTGCAGGCGCGCCCGCAGGCGCACGGTGTCGCCGGGCACCAGCGCCAGATCGCCCCGGCGCAGGCTGACACGCAGGCGGTAGGGGGTGTCGGCGGCAGCCAGCCCGTCGATGCGCAGATCCTCCAGCAGCAGGCGCAGCCGCTTGCCGCGCGGCTCCACCAGCACCACCCTCCCCTCCAGCATGTGCACGCCGGGGCGGGCGATGACCGGCGCCGCCACCTGTCCGGTGCGCCACTGGGCGAGGGCGAAGCCTGCCAGCAGGCAGAAGACGGCGACCGCCGCATAGGGCGCCCAGGCGATGCCGCGGCGGTGGCCCAGGAGACCGCCGGCGAGGGCGACCAGCGCCAGCCCGCTCGAGAGCGGCAGCAGCCAAGCGGGCGGTTCCGTCGGCAGGGCGAAGTAGAGGCCGATCCCGAGCGCCGCCAGCACCGGCGCCCAGAGCAGCCAGCGGCTGCGCTCGGCCAGCCCGTTTTCGATCAGGCCGCGCCCCCAGCCGCCGATATCCGGTGCGAGCCGCCGCAGCCTGGCGAACCAGTCCTCTGCGGCGGTCGGTCCCAACGAGGAGGGGGACGGCTGCACAGCCCGCATCACCTGTGCTAGAGGATCCCCGCCCATCTGATCAGAACCGCCCGATCGGATCAACCATGAGTGTTGTCGTGCGTTTCGCCCCGTCACCCACGGGGTATCTGCATATCGGCGGTGCGCGCACCGCGCTTTTCAACTGGCTCTATGCCCGCCACTGCCGCGGCCGCTACCTGCTGCGGATCGAGGATACGGATCGCGCGCGCTCCACCGAGGCCGCCATCCAGGCCATCTTCGACGGGCTCGAATGGCTCGAGCTGATGCCCGACGAGCCGCCGGTGTTCCAGTCGCAGCGCATCGAGCGCCATCGCGAGGTGGCCGAGCGGCTGCTCGCCGAGGGCAAGGCCTATTACTGCTGGTGCAGCCCCGAGGAACTCGAGGAGATGCGGGCCCGGGCGCGGGCGGAAAAACGTCCCGTGCGCTACGACCGGCGCTGTCGCGAGCGCGATCCGGCCAGCGCCCCCGCCGATGTCCGGCCGGTGGTGCGGCTCAAGATGCCGATCGAGGGCGAGACGGTGATCGAGGATCTGGTGCAGGGCACGGTCCGGATCGCCAAC
>CAYYZI010000619.1:0-1645 GCA_964475675.1 uncultured Geminicoccaceae bacterium | reverse complement strand
GGTGGTCGGCGTGCCGCTGCCGCTGATCTCCTATGGCGGCACGGCGATGATGACCACCCTGGTCGGCTTCGGCCTGCTGCTGTCGGTCGATGTGCACCGCCAGGTGCGCATTCCGCGCTATCCCTCGGAACTCTGAACCGGCTCAGACGGCGTCGAGATACCAGGCGTAATCGAGCCCCACCACCTCGCCCTCGAAGCGTTCGCGCTCGGCCTCCCGGCACAGCGCATAGAGCTCGCAGAAGCGCCCTCCCAGATACTCGGGCAGATGCCGTCCACCTCGCAACTCGGCCAATGCCTGGTACCAGTTTCGGGGCAGGCTCGGCGGCGCCTTCTCGTAGGCGTTGCCGGTCACCGGAGCGCCGGGATCGCCGCCGTTGCGCAGGCCGTGCAGGGCACCGGCCAGCACCGCCGCCAGCACCAGATAGGGGTTGGCATCGGCGCCCGCCACCCGGTGTTCGATGCGCCGCGCATGCGCCGGGCCGGCGGGTATGCGCAGCGCCACGGTGCGGTTGTTGTGCCCCCAGGTGGGGGCCAGGGGAGCGTAGGAAAGCGGCCGCAGGCGGCGGTAGGAGTTGGCATTGGGGGCGAAGATGGCCATCGATTCCACCATCAGCGCCTGCATGCCGGCGAGGCAGCGGCGCAGCGCTTGCTCGCCCTCTTCGCATTCGCCGAAGAGATTGCGTCCCTCGCGATCGCGCAGGCTCAGATGGACATGCAGGCCGCTGCCGGCGAGATCCGAGAAGGGCTTGGCCATGAAGCAGGCGCGCCGGCCGGCGGCGCGGGCCGCCGCCTTGACGCAGCGCTTGAACATCCAGCCAGCGTCGGCGACCCGCAGCATGTCCTCCTGATGGGCCAGATTGACCTCGAACTGGCCGGGTGCGAACTCGGCGATCGCCGCCTTGGTGGCGATGCCCTGGGCCTCGCAGTACTGGTCGAGGAGATCGAAGAAGGCGGCTTGCGCATCGAGCCGCTCGAACCTGTAGACATCGATGTTGGCGGCGGTATCGGCGGGCCCGCCGTCGCCCCGCATTGTCGATACCGGGCGCGGCCGGCCGGCTCCGTCGGCCGTGCCCTCGAGCAGGTAGAACTCGAATTCGAGGGCGGCCACCGGGGTCAGGCCGAGCGCTTCGAACCCGTCCGCCACCCGGCGCAGCACCGCGCGCGGATCGGCGAAGAAGGGGGTGCCGTCGGCTTCGGTCAGACCACCGATGACCTGGGCGTGGCCGAGCCGCCAGGGTACCGGTGCCAGCGTGCCGAGATCGATCGCCACCGGGCGGTCGGCATCGCCCTCCTCCCAAACCAGAGGCGAGGCATCGACATTGCTGCCGGTGGTGTCGAGGCTGTAGATGGTGCTGGAGAACAGGATCTCGCCATCGGCCGCCTGCTCCAGCGTCTCCAACGACAGGCGCTTGCCGCGCGGTACCCCGACCAGATCCGGAAGCAGCAGGTCCAGCTGCTGCACCAGCGGATGTTCCTGGCGGAAGCGGGTGATGGGAGAAACCATGACCGGCAATGCGGCGGGCGCCGGTGACGGGCGCCTCCCGCTCAGCTCACATCGGCCAGGCTCTCCTCGATCCACTGCACGAGCTTGGACTTGGGAAGAGCCCCCACCTTGGTCGCCTTGAGCTCGCCGCCGGCGAACAGC
>CAYYZI010000618.1:0-1652 GCA_964475675.1 uncultured Geminicoccaceae bacterium | reverse complement strand
CTGGCCATGCGCGAGATGATCCTCGCCAACGATTCGGAGGGGCGGCGCCGGGCCCTGGCCAGGATTCTGCCCATGCAGCGCCGGGATTTCGTCGAGCTGTTCGAGATCATGGCCGGCAAGCCGGTCACCATCCGGCTGCTCGATCCGCCGCTGCACGAGTTCCTGCCCTTCGACGAGGAGGAGCTCGAGGCGGTCGCCGCCTCGGCGGGTATCGAGCCGCGCGTGCTGCGCCGGCGCCTGTCCGAGCTCAAGGAAGCCAATCCCATGCTCGGCCTGCGCGGCTGCCGGCTCGGGATCGTCTATCCCGAGATCTACGAGATGCAGGCCCGGGCGGTGTTCGAGGCTGCCCGCGAGGTCGAGACCAGGGGCGGCGATCCGGTGGTGCCGGAGATCATGATTCCCCTGGTGGCCACCGCCCGCGAGCTCGAACTGGTGCGCCAGCGGATCGACGAGGTGGCCCGGCAGGTGGCGGCCGAGACCGGCGATGCGCCGCGCTATCTGGTGGGCACCATGATCGAGCTGCCGCGGGCGGCGCTGCGGGCCGGGGGGATCGCCGAACAGGCCGCCTTCTTCAGCTTCGGCACCAACGATCTCACCCAGATGACCCTCGGCCTGTCGCGCGACGATGCCGGCAAGTTTCTCGAAGCCTACCGCAAGGCCGGGATCTTCGAGCAGGATCCCTTCCAGACCCTGGATCGCGAAGGTGTCGGCGAACTCGTGCGGCTCGCCGCCGAACGGGGCAGGGCGGCCCGGCCCGGCCTCAAGCTCGGCATCTGCGGCGAGCATGGCGGCGATCCGGCGACCATCGCCTTCTGCGAGGAAATCGGCCTCGACTACGTGTCCTGCTCCCCCTACCGGGTGCCGATCGCCCGTCTGGCGGCGGCCCAGGCCGCACTCGCCCGGCGCAACGCCCGCCAGGGGTGATGGCCGGACCGGACACCCTCGAGGCACTCCGACGCGGCGGCAAGGCGGCACTGGCGCGCCGGCTGGCGGCGCTCGAGGCGGCGCCCGAGGAGGAGAGCAATCTGGCGCTTCTCGATGCCGCCTGGCGGCGGGGCGAGGGCATCGTGCTCGGTCTCACCGGACCGCCCGGCGTCGGCAAGTCGAGCCTTCTCTCGGCGCTCGCCCGAGCCTGGCGCCGGCAGGATCGCACCGTCGGCATCATCGCCGTCGACCCCAGTTCGCGCCGCTCCGGCGGCGCCCTTCTGGGCGACCGCACCCGGCTCACCCTCGATCCCGAGGATCCGGGGCTGTTCGTGCGCTCGGTGGCCAGCCGCGGCCGTCTCGGCGGTCTGGCCGATCTCTGCGGGGCGATGATGGTGCTGATGCGGGCCCTGTTCGACCGGGTGATCATCGAGACCGTGGGGGTCGGACAGTCGGAGAGCGAGATCCGCGATCTCGCCGATCTGGTCCTGCTCGCGGTCCAGCCGGCGGCCGGCGACAGCCTGCAGTTCATGAAGGCGGGGATCGTCGAGATCCCGGACCTGCTGGTGGTCACCAAGGCCGACCTCGGGGAGGTGGCAGAGCGCACGCGGCGCGAACTCGAAGCGGCCGCCGCCTTCCGGCCGGGGGAGGCGGTTCCGGTACTGCCGGTCTCGGCCCGCAGCGGAGAGGGCATTGCCGCGCTGTGCGAGCTTCTCGAGCTACGGATC
>CAYYZI010000617.1:0-1656 GCA_964475675.1 uncultured Geminicoccaceae bacterium | reverse complement strand
AGGACGACACCGCCAGCAGCCCCGAGCGGACCGGGCGTCCACAGCCATTCGGGAGGCAGCAGAGATGCGGTGCCCGGCGGCATTGTCACCCGTGCCGCCGGGCGTGTCGCGCCGTAGCTGCGGAACGGCCCCCCGGCCGCTTGACCGGGATCGGGTCAGGCCTCCGAGGATGCAGTGGCCGCTTCGCCTGTAATGCGCTCGGCTCCGGCAGCACGCCGTCGTTCGGCGATGAGCAGGGCGAGCAGGGTGGCCGCCAGTACCACGCCTCCGGACCACCAGGCTCGGGCTCCCGGCATCATGCCAATCCCGTAAGCGTAGACGAAGCCGAGAGCGATCCAGATGGCGGCGATCACGGTGAGGGCTGCACTGTCCCAGGTCATGGTTCCTTCTCCCTACGGTTTGGCCATCGATTAGGATGCGAGCGGCAAGGATTGCATCACCCGCCAGGCGGCGAGGGTCGCCGCATAGAGTGCGGCCAGGAACAGCAGCACCGCGAACACCGCGAAGCTGGCCGCTCCAAACGTCGGAGCCCCGGCGGGCTGAAGCCGCGCGATCGGCAACTGGTCGAGGGCGCGGGGACGAAGCTCGGCGCCCGTGGCCACCAGCGCGATGATCAGGATGTAGCCGAGCAGCGCGCCGCCCATGATGGAGCCGCCAATCGCCACTCCCTGCATGAGCCCGCTCCATGCGGACGGTGCCAGCCCCTCGTAGTCGAAGGCGATCGTTCTGCGCGGTGCCCCGAGATAGCCCGCGGCCACGCCGGACAGCCCGAAGATATAGACGCCGAGCGTGGCGATGTAGGGCAGCAGCGTGGCGAGCGATGGCAGGGACAGGGGTCGCCCGGTCATCGCCGGAACGATATAGACCAGTGCGCCCAGGTAGGTGACGGTCACCGTTCCGACCGTGAGGAAGTGGAAGTATCCGGGCACCATGAAGGTGTCGCTCACCACCTGCGCGAACCGCTCCTGGATGACGACATTGGCGAAGGCGCCACCGGCCAGGGCCGAAAGGGTCGCCATTGCCACCGCCGCGAAGGCAGGGTTGCGCCAAGGCAGGACGCGCAGCCAGCCGAACAGCCCGGCGGCGCCGCGCGCCCGGGCGGCCATCTGCAGCGAGACGACGATGATCAGGAACACGGCCAGGGTCGGCACGCTGATGAATAGTGCGAGGAGGGATCCCACGAGCTTGACGTTGGCCGCCACTTCGGGCTCGAGGAACAGATGGTACAGCGAGGTCGGCGGCACCAGCACGAGATAGAGGGTGAAGACGAGCTTCGAGAACCTGTCGCCAAATACCGACTTGATGCCCGTCGTGGCCTCAACGATCGCGTACCACACGATCACCGTCGACAGCAGCGGCAGGTAGTGCATGTTGTGAAAATACACCGACCAAGCCATCGTGTAGTTGAACGGCCGGAACCACGGCTCGTAGCCGAGCGCCACCTGGAATGCCGGCAGGTTCGCCAGGAGCGCGATGATCGCGGCTACCACCAGCAGCACGAACCAGCACAGCACCGCATAACCGAGCGCCGGCCACTCCACCTGGGCGCCACTGCGCTTCGATTCGAGGGCCGCGAGCACACCCGCGAGGCCGGCGAAGAACAGCCCGGAACCGAGCAGCACATAACCCGCATAGAAGAATGCCGAACCCTCGAAC
>CAYYZI010000616.1:0-1666 GCA_964475675.1 uncultured Geminicoccaceae bacterium | reverse complement strand
TTGACGACCATCCCTGATCACTGATGTCTGATCACCGATCACCGGAACGCCATCCACTGGTGCCCGGAGCCCGCCAGGTCGATCGATTGCCTGTTTGCAGCGCGTCGCCGGCCTGCTAGGAAACGGACAGCACCACCCGCCCGGCCCCACCGGCGCGGTCGGCAGACAAAGACAAGGATCCTCAGGATTTCAAGGAGGGGATGGCACCCATGAGCGAAGAGAAGAAATATCGCAGACGGCGCATCGACGGTCACGCGCTCAAGCCCGAGACGCTGATGATGAGCTACGGCTACGACCCGCAGCTGTCCGAGGGCGCGCTGAAACCCCCGGTCTTTCTCACCTCCACCTTCGTCTTCGAGAGCGCCCAGCACGGCAAGGATTTCTTCGATCTCGTCGCCGGGCGGCGCGAACCGCGGCCGGGCGAGGAGCCGGGGCTGATCTATTCGCGATTCAACAATCCCGATATCGAGATCCTCGAAGATCGTCTCGCATTGTGGGAAGACGGCGAAAAGGCCGTCGTTTTTGCGGCCGGCATGGCGGCGATCTCGGCGACGCTGTTTGCCTATGTGCGCCCGGGAGACGTCGTCGTCCATTCCCAGCCGCTCTACGGCGGGACCGAGCAGATGCTGCTGACCTTCCTGCCACAGTTCGGGATCCAGACGGTGGGTTTTCACGCCGGTGAAGGCCGGGCCGCCATCGATGCGGCGATCGAGGAGGCGCGCGCCTTGGGACCGGTGCGGATGCTGTTTGCGGAAACCCCCGCCAATCCGACGAACGGCCTTGTCGATCTTGCGCATCTCGTCGCCCGGGCCCGCGATCTCACCGATCAGCCGGGCGGCCGGCCGCTCGTTGCGGTGGATAATACCTTCCTTGGCCCCGTCTGGCAGAATCCCCTCGCACTCGGCTGCGATCTCGTGCTCTATTCCATGACCAAATACATCGGCGGCCATTCGGATCTCGTGGGCGGTGCGGTGGTGGGCGCGAAAGCCCATGTCCAGCCGATCCTGCAACTGCGCGGTATGCTCGGCATGCAGCTCGATCCCCATTCCTGCTGGATGGCGCTGCGCTCGCTGGAAACCCTGAAGATTCGCATGGAGCGCGCGACCGAGAACGCGCGCATCGTCGCCGCATTCCTGCGGGACCATCCGAAGGTGGCCGCGGTGCACTATCTCGGCTTCCTGGAGGAAGGCACGGAAGAACGCGCCATCTATGAGCGACAGTGCAAGGGCCCCGGCTCCACATTCTCCTTTGCGATCAAGGGCGGCGAGGCCGAGGCCTTTCGCTTCCTCGACGCACTGAAGGTCGCCAAGCTCGCGGTCTCGCTGGGCGGCACCGAGACCCTGATCTCGCATCCGGCCAGCACGACGCATTCCGGTGTGCCCAAGCCCATTCGCGAGGCGGCCGGCGTCACCGATTCGCTCATCCGCATCTCGGTGGGAATCGAGGCGGCGGACGACCTCATCGCCGATCTCGCCCAGGGGCTGGACGCCATCTAGGCAGACAGAGCCGGCCGGGCGGCTTCAGGGTGCAGCACCGCATGGCGTCTCGGCGCAACCATGCGCGCCCGGCTTTCCTCTTCGGTCTCGTATAGAGATAAGGATGGCGCACCCGAGAGGATTCGAACCTCTGGCCTCTGCCTTCGGAGGGCAGCGCTCTATCCAGCTGA
>CAYYZI010000615.1:0-1685 GCA_964475675.1 uncultured Geminicoccaceae bacterium | reverse complement strand
GTCTACTGGCGCTACGGTGATTATGTGGGCATCGGTCCGGGCGCCCATGGCCGGCTGACGCTGGGGTCACGGCGGGTGGCAACCCGGGCACAGAGGCTGCCCGAGCGCTGGCTCGAAACGGTCGAGCGAGGGGGCCATGGCCAGCTCGAGGAAGAGGAGCTGGCACCGGCCGATCAGGCGGCCGAATATCTCCTGATGGGCATGCGGCTCGCCGAAGGGGTGGAACTGTCGCGTCTCGCTGCGCTGGCGGAACGGCCCCGGGAAGCGGTTCTCGATGTCGGTGCGGTGCGGCTGCTGGAGGCGGAGGGGCTCCTGCAGTGCGCCGACGGGCATCTGCGGACGACCTCCGCCGGCCGTCGCCGTCTCGATGCGGTGATCCGCGAGATCCTGCGCTAGAGGCCCAGATAGGCCGCCTTGACCCGCTCGTCGGCGAGCAGGTCGGAGGCCCGGTCGTCGAGCACGATCCGGCCCGACTCCAGGACATAGCCGCGATCGGCGACCGACAGCGCGACGAAGGCGTTCTGCTCGACCAGCAGGATGGTGACGCCGGTGGCCCGCAGCTCGCGGATGGTGTCGAAGATCCGCTCGACGATGCGCGGCGCCAGCCCCATGCTCGGCTCGTCCATCAGCAGCAGATCGGGCCTGGCCATCAGGGCGCGGGCGATGGCCAGCATCTGCTGCTCCCCTCCCGACAGGGTACCGGCTGGCTGGCGGCGCCGTTCCTTGAGCCGCGGAAACAACGTGTAGGCCCGTTCCAGGCTCTCGGCGATCTCGTGGCGCGGACGGGTGAAGCCGCCGAGCAGAAGATTGTCCTCGACGCTCATGGGAGCGAACATCTGCCGGCCTTCCGGCACCTGGGCGATGCCCAGCCGCACCCTTCTGGCCGCCGCCGTCCGGGTGATGTCGCTGCCGCGGAACCGGACGGCACCGCTGCTCGCCGGCTGGACACCGGAAATGGTCCGCAGCAGGGTCGTCTTGCCGGCGCCGTTGGCGCCGACGATGGCCACCAGCTCGCCCTCCCCGACGGACAGATCGACCGCATCCAGGGCGCGGATCCGCCCGTAATGGGAGCCGAGACCGGCGATCTCAAGAAGCATGGCCGGCCGCCAGCGCCGCCTGGCCGAGATAGGCCTCGATCACGGCGGGATCGTTGCGGACCTCCCGGGCCCGGCCCTCGGCCAGCATCTGGCCGTGGTCGAGGACGATGATATGGTCGGAAATGTTCATCACCAGGCGCATGTCGTGCTCGACCAGGACGATGGTGATGCCGTCGGCGAGGATGCTTTTCAGGAGCGCCTCGATTTCCCCGGTTTCCTTCTCGTTGCAGCCGGCCGCCGGCTCGTCGAGCAGCAGCAGCTCGGGTCGGCTGGCCAGCGCCCGGGCGATTTCGAGCCGCTTGAGCGCACCGTAGGGCAGGCTGTCGGCGGGTGCCTTGCACCAGTCGGCCAGACCCACCCGCTCCAGGAGCGCCTCGGCGTCGCGCCGGGCCTGCCGCTCCACCCGCCGCAATGCCGGCAGCCGGAACAGGGCGCGCAGCACGTTGCGGTCGAGCCGCAGATGGCTGCCGATCAGCACATTGTCGACAACGCTCATGTTGAAGAAGATCTGCAGGTTCTGGAAGGTGCGGGAGATAATTCCGCCCGATTATCTCGATGAAATTCAACCGACTGATACTTTAAGTTTTT
>CAYYZI010000614.1:0-1694 GCA_964475675.1 uncultured Geminicoccaceae bacterium | reverse complement strand
TGATGATCGGCGGCATGGCGACCGTGTTCCTGGCCGCCACCGGCATCGGGGTGCCGCTGGCCGCCCTCGCCGCGGTACTGATCGCGGTGGCCGTGGCGGTGGCCATCGAGCGGCTGGGAATCGCTCCGGCGAAGGGTGCCTCGGCGGTCGGCCTGATCATCATCACCATCGGCGCCTCGATCCTGATCCGCGGCCTCGCCGGCATCGTCTGGGACCGGAATTTCCATTCCCTGCCGGCGATCTCCGGGGAGAAGCCGCTGGTGATCCTGGGCGCCACGCTGCTGCCCCAGTCGCTCTGGATCTTCGGCGCCACCGCGGTGATCGCCCTGCTGCTCTGGTTCTTCTTCGCCCGCACCCTGTGGGGCAAGGCGATGATGGCCACCGCCTACAATCCGCTGGCGGCGCAGCTCGTGGGCATCGACATCCGGCGGGTGGTGATGTTGAGCTTCGCCCTCGCCGGCGGCCTCGGGGCGCTCGCCGGGGTGCTGATCACCCCGCTCGCCCCGACCCATTTCCAGGTCGGGGTGATGCTCGGCCTCAAGGGCTTCGCCGCGGCCATCGTCGGTGGCCTGGGCTCGGGCGCAGGCGCGATCGTCGGCGGGCTGGTGATCGGCATCGCCGAGGCCATGGCGGCCGGCTATCTGGCTTCGGCCTACAAGGATGCGGTGGCCTTCGTCATCATCCTGCTGTTCCTGGTGCTGTGGCCCAACGGATTGTTCGGGCTGCGCGGCATCGAGCGGGTCTGACGGAATGCGGCGGCTGCTCCGATCCCATTAC
The DNA here is from genome assembly GCA_964475675.1 of uncultured Geminicoccaceae bacterium. GTDB lineage: Bacteria > Pseudomonadota > Alphaproteobacteria > Geminicoccales > Geminicoccaceae > JALSRW01. The sequence goes on along the minus strand of CAYYZI010000614.1, from coordinate 917 downwards.
GGCGGGCTGGGCATCCTGATCCTGGTCATCCTGCTGATGCCCTTCGCCTTCCCCAACAGCTTCTATTTCGACGTGGCGATCAATGTCGGCATCGCCGCCATCGTCTGTGTCGGCCTCAATCTCCTGATCGGCTATGCCGGCCAGATCAGCCTCGGCCATGCCGGCTTCTTCGGGATCGGCGCCTATGCCTCGGCCATCCTCACCTCGAGCCATGGCTGGCCGCCGCTGCTGGCGCTGCTGGCCGGGATCCTGATCTCCGGCCTGATCGCCTTCGTCGTCGCCCGCCCGATCCTGGCTCTCAAGGGGCATTACCTGGCGATGGCCACCCTCGGCCTCGGGGTCATCATTTCCATCATTCTCTCCCAGGAAGTGGAGCTCACCGGCGGGCCCGACGGCATGCCGGTCGATTCGCTGACGGTCCTCGGCATCGAGGTCGCCAGCCCTTGGGCCTGGTACTGGCTGGTCGGCGGAGCGCTGGTACTGGTCACCTGGCTCGCGCTCAATCTGGTCGACAGCCCCATCGGCCGCGCCCTGCGGGCGGTCCACAGCTCGGAGATCGCGGCCCGCGTCTGTGGTGTCGACACCACCTCCTACAAGGTGCTGGTGTTCGTGGTCTCGGCGGTGGTCGCCAGTCTGGCGGGCTCGCTGTTCGCCCATTTCTCCGGCTGGCTGACCCCCGATGAAGCCGATTTCCTGCGCTCGATCCAGTTCGTCACCATGGTGGTGCTGGGCGGTATGGCCTCGATCTTCGGGGCCATCGTCGGCGCCGCCCTGCTCACCGCCCTGCCCCAGTTCCTGACGGTCTTCCAGAACTACGAACATGTCATGCTCGGTCTCGTGATGGTGCTGACGATGATCTTCCTGCCGCGCGGCCTGGTGCCGACCCTGGCGCTGCGCTTTCTGGGAGAGCGCCGTTG
>CAYYZI010000613.1:0-1706 GCA_964475675.1 uncultured Geminicoccaceae bacterium | reverse complement strand
GCTCGCTGTGGCCGATGACCTTCGGGCTCGCCTGCTGCGCGGTGGAGATGATGCACACCGCGGCCAGCCGCTACGATCTCGACCGCTTCGGGGTGGTGTTCCGCCCCAGCCCGCGCCAGTCCGACGTGATGATCGTCGCCGGGACGCTGACCAACAAGATGGCGCCGGCGCTGCGCAAGGTCTACGACCAGATGGCCGAGCCGCGCTGGGTGATCTCGATGGGCTCCTGCGCCAATGGCGGCGGCTATTACCACTATTCCTATTCGGTGGTGCGCGGCTGCGACCGGGTGGTGCCGGTCGACATCTACGTGCCGGGCTGTCCGCCCACCGCCGAGGCCCTGATCTACGGCATCCTGCAGTTGCAGAACAAGATCCGCCGCACCAACACCATCGCCCGCTGAGACCATGTCCGCCTACTACGAAGAACTGCTGGAAACCCTGCAGGAGCGCCTCGGCGAGAGTGTGGTCAACCCGCGCGTGGCCCTGGGCGAGCTGACCTTCGAAACGCCGCCGGAGAAGCTGCTCGCCACCTGCCGCGTCCTGCGCGACGACGATGCCTTTGCCTGCGCCCAGCTCATCGACCTGTGCGGCGTGGACTATTCCGAATACGGCGAGCAGCCCTGGGACGGGCCGCGCTATGCGGTGGTCTATCATCTGCTGTCGATCCGCCACAACCACCGTATCCGCCTCAAGTGCTTCATCGACGGCGAGCCGCCGCGCATCGCCTCGGTGATCGACATCTGGGCCTCGGCCAACTGGTTCGAGCGCGAGGCCTTCGATCTCTACGGCATCCTCTTCGAGGGGCATCCCGATCTGCGCCGCATCCTCACCGACTACGGCTTCGTCGGCCATCCCTTCCGCAAGGACTTCCCCCTCTCGGGCAACGTGGAGATGCGCTACGACCCGGAACGCCAGCGGGTGGTCTACGAGCCGGTGACCGTGGAGCCGCGCATCAACCAGCCGCGGGTGATCCGCCACGACAACCGCTACCTGGACCCGGCCAGCGAGGAGGGCGGCGATGCCTGAGATCCGCAACTACACGGTCAACTTCGGGCCCCAGCATCCGGCCGCCCACGGCGTACTGCGCCTGGTGCTGGAAATGGACGGCGAGGTGGTCCAGCGCGCCGATCCCCACGTGGGCCTGCTGCACCGGGCCACCGAGAAGCTGGCCGAATACAAGATCTACAACCAGTCCATTCCCTACATGGACCGGCTCGACTATGTGTCGATGATGGTCAACGAGCACGCCTACGTGCTGGCCATCGAGAAGCTGCTGGGCATCGAGGCGCCCATCCGGGCCCAGTACATCCGGGTGATGTTCGACGAGATCACCCGCCTGCTGAACCACCTCATGTGGCTCGGCACCCACGCCCTCGACGTGGGCGCCATGACCATGTTCCTCTACTGCTTCCGCGAGCGCGAGGATCTGATGGTCATGTACGAGGCGGTCTCCGGCGCGCGCATGCACGCGGCCTATTACCGCCCGGGCGGGGTGTACCGGGACCTGCCCGACAGCATGCCCAAATACACGGAAACGAAGTACCGGGACAAGGACGAAGTCCGGCGCATGAACGCCAACCGCGAAGGCAGCCTGCTCGACTTCATCTGGGACTTCACCGAGCGCTTCCCCGGTTACGTGGACGAGTACGAAACCCTGCTCACCGACAACCGGATCTGGAAGCAGCGTACCGTCGGCATCGGCGTGG
>CAYYZI010000612.1:0-1710 GCA_964475675.1 uncultured Geminicoccaceae bacterium | reverse complement strand
GAGCCCCTCTTCGGCATCCCGATCTTCGGCACCATGGCCCATTCCTTCATCCAGGCTCATGACGACGAGACCGAGGCCTTCCTGCATTTCGCCCGCGCCCGCCCGGCCGCGGTGGTGCTGCTGCTCGACACCTACGATACCGAAGCGGCCGCCCGCAAGGTGGTGGAGCTGGCACCGCGACTGGCCGCCGAGGGCATCCATCTTCGCGGGGTGCGGCTCGATTCCGGCGATCTCGCCGAGCATGCCCGCCGGGTGCGCCGGATCCTCGACGAGGGCGGTCTCGACCAGGTGCGCATCTTCGCCAGCGGCGGTGTCGACGAGCATGTGATCGCCGCCCATCGCGCCGCCGATGTTCCCATCGACGGCTATGGCATCGGCACCAGTCTCACCACTTCCAACGACTGGGCTTCGCTGGACTGCGCCTACAAGCTCCAGGAATATGCCGGCATCGCCCGGCGCAAGCGCTCCGAGGGCAAGGCCACCCTGCCCGGACGCAAGCAGGTGTGGCGGCGTTTCGACGATGCCGGCCGGATGGCGGGTGACACCATCGCTCTCCTGGACGAACCCGGGCAGGGCGAGGCGCTGCTGCGACCGGTGATGCGCGGCGGCGAACTGGTGGCGCCACTGCCCGATCTGGAGGATGCGCGCACCCGGCTGCGCAGCCAGCTCGAGCGTCTGCCGGCGGGCCTGCGCGGTCTCGCCACCGACCATTCCTATCCGGTGGCCGTATCGGCCGGCCTCGAACGGCTGATGGCCTCGGTGGATTCTCAATTGGCGCACTAGCAGCGCATTCTGTCGCCTATCCCGACAGTTGAGCGGCGCGGGCGCGCCGCCGCTGCCGCCTGCGGGCGAATGTCGCAGACGGGGCGCGCCGTCGATTCGCGTTGCCTAGGATCATGGAGGCGTCCCGGGCCAGCATCGGGCCAGGGCAGCTCCGGGACGGCGTACATCCTGCTTTGGGAGGGAAAATGTCCAATCCGTTGAAATCATCCCTGACGCGGCGGCGCATCCTTCGGGCCGGCGCTTCCACTCTGGTGATCGCCGGCGCGGCACCCATGGTCTTCGTTCGCGGTGCCTGGGCGCAGAAGGCGATCGGCAACTTCCCCGACGGTGTCAGCGGTTCCACCTGCACCTTCGGCTTCAACGTGCCGCAGACCGGTGCCTATGCCGACGAGGGCGCCGACGAGCTGCGCGCCTACAAGCTCGCCGTCAAGCACCTCAACGAGGGCGGCGGCATGTTGGAGACCCTCAAGCCCAGCGCCCTCAAGGGCAACGGCGTGCTCGGCAAGAAGGTCACCTACGTCACCGGTGACACCCAGACCAACCCGGATGCCGCCCGCCAGAGCGCCCAGCGCATGATCGAGCGTGACAAGGTGATCATGTTCAGCGGCGGCTCCTCCTCGGCGGTGGCCATCGCCCAGCAGTATCTCGCCCAGGAAAAGGGCGTGATCTTCATGTGCGGTCTGACCCATTCCAACGACACCACCGGCAAGGACCGCCGCCGTTACGGCTTCCGCCACTTCTTCAACGCCTACATGTCGGGCATCGCGCTCGGTCCGGTGCTGGCCAAGGAGTATGGCACCGACCGGCGGGCCTTCCATCTGACCGCCGACTACACCTGGGGCCACACCCAGTACCAGTCGATCAAGGAAGCCACCGAGAAGCAGGGCTGGGTGACCGTCAAGAACATCATGACGCCGCTCGGCGCCG
>CAYYZI010000611.1:0-1714 GCA_964475675.1 uncultured Geminicoccaceae bacterium | reverse complement strand
CCACTGTTGACAGCGAAAGAGCAGATCTCGAGGCAGACTACCTTCTTCGGAAAGCGCCTGCGGTTCTGCGCGAGACCGGCCTCCTCGCGCACCATGTCCATCAGATCCTGGGCATCGCTGCGATCGAGAATGGTGAACTCGGGCGCGATGCCGAGCTTCGGTGCGAACTCGCGCAGCAGCCGCGCGGCGATAGCGTGGAAGGTGCCGGCCCAGACCAGCGCCGTGCCGAAATCGATCTCGCGGCCCAGGGCGCGGCTGCAGATCTGCCGCACCCGGCCGGTCATGTCCTCGGCCGCACGACGGGTAAAGGTCAGCAGCAGGATCTGCTGCGGATCGGCGCCGTGAATCAGCAGATGGGCGACGCGACGGGCCAGCGTCGTCGTCTTGCCGGTACCGGCACCGGCGGCGATCAGAAGCGGCGGCCCCGGCCGGGCGGCGCCGCTCTCGTCGATGCCGAAGGTGACGGCGGCGCGCTGCTCGGCATTGAGATCCCGAAGATGCGCCTCCGGCCTGCCGCCGCCCATTCAGCCGGGCTCGCGCAGACGGGCCTCTGCCGCTCGGAGATCCTCGGCCCGGTTGACGTTGAAGAAGGGATCCACTTCCTCGACCGGCCAGTCGACGGTGGCCAGGCGGTAGCGGGCGGTGAACAGGTCGATCTTGCGCAGGCCCTCCTCCCGCATGGCCCGCTCCAGGTCGTCGCGCAGCGAGACCGGCCACAGACCGAACACGGGGTGAGCGCGCCCGGCCGAGCGGGCACAGGCGAGATCGGCGCGGCCACCCGCTACCGCTTCGCACAGGCGGGCCACCAGATCCTGCGGAAAGAACGGGGTGTCGGTGGCGAAGGTGGCGAGCCACCGGGCGCCCGGAACCTCGGCCAGTGCCCAGTCGAACCCGGCCAACACCCCGGCCAGCGGTCCGGCGAAGCCCTCGATGGTATCGGCCACCACCGGCAGGCCGAAGGCCGCGAAGCGCTGTGGATCGCCGTTGGCGTTGAGAACCAGGGCGGCGACCTGCGGCCGTGCGCGGGTGATCACATGCTCCAGAAGCGGCCGCCCACCGAGAGGCAGCAGGCATTTATCGCCGCCGCCCATGCGTCGGGCACGACCACCCGCCAGCAGAACCCCGACCACATTGCCGCGCCGTTCGGGGCCGCCCATCTCAGGAGGCACTCCCCTCTTCCGGAAGGGCCGCCTTGCGCACCAGCCGCGGATCCTCGACCGGTGCCGCCGAGAGATCGGCATCGAAGACGATGCGCTGTTCGCCGGAAAGCACCAGGAAGCGGCGTCCGCGTGCCCGTCCCACCAGGGTGAGCCCGGCCTGGCGGGCGAGATCGACCCCCCAGGCGGTGAAGCCCGAGCGCGAGACCAGAATGGGTATGCCCATTTGCACCGTCTTGATGATCATCTCGGAGGTCAGCCTGCCGGTCGTGTAGAAGATCTTGTCGCCGGCGCCGATGCCGTGGCGGAACATGTAGCCGGCGATCTTGTCGACCGCATTGTGGCGGCCGACATCCTCCATGTACACCAGCACCCGATCCCGCTCGCAGAGCGCGCAGCCATGGATGGCGCCGGCCTTGAGATAGAGCGAGGGACAGGTGTTGATCCGCTTGAGCAGCGCATAGAGCCAGGAGGTGCGCAGCACCGCATCCCGCGGCAGCTCCACCTCCTCGAAACGCTCCATCAGATCACCGAACACGGTGCCCTGGGCGCAGCCC
>CAYYZI010000610.1:0-1727 GCA_964475675.1 uncultured Geminicoccaceae bacterium | reverse complement strand
GGCATGCAGCGCACGGTCCTCGCCGCCCGCATCGCGGCCGGCGGCCAGAGCCGCGACGAGGCGTTCGGCGAGTTCCCCGCGATGGTCGAAGAAGGCCTCCAGCATGCGCTTGGGAACTACCGGGCTGGCCAGCAGGTTGCCGGCGGCCACGGCATTGTCGGCGGTGGCCGCGGCGTGCAGGCCGAGCGCCTTTTCGCCGGTGAAGGCGGCGGCCCGCCCCTGGGCATCGACGAGCGCCAGCTGACGCCACTCGATCGCCCGCGAGGTGCGCACCAACTCGTCGAGGGTGCGCTGGGCGCCGTGACCACGCTCCAGCAGGCCGAGGGCCTTGGTGCCGAGCCGCGGATCGGTGACGTTCTGGGTGGCCACCGCGCCGGCTCCCGCCCGTACATGGATGCAGCGCGCCGCCACCGCCATCGAGGAGGAAGCGATGACGGCACCGAACTGGCCCGTCTGTTCGCAGCGCGCGACCAGCGACAGAGTCATGCGCTCTCCCCTGCTTCGGGGATCACTGCCATCACGTCGATCTCCACCAGCCATTCGGGGCGGGCGAGAGCGCTGACCACCAGGCCGGTGGAGACCGGGAAGACACCCCGCAGCGCCTCTCCCACGACCCGGTAGACCGGTTCGCGATAGCGCGGATCGGTGAGGTAGATGGTGATCTTGCAGATATCCTCGAGCCCGGCGCCGGCCTCCTGCAGCAGCCGGGCGATGTTGGCCATCGCCTGCCTGGCCTGACCGGCCGCGTCACCGATCGCGACGCTGGCGCCGGTCTCCAGATCCTGTCCCACTTGGCCGCGCAGAAAGACCAGCGTGCCGCGGGCCTTCACGGCCTGGCAGAGATCGTTGTCCAGTCGCTGCTCGGGGTAGGTGTCGCGGGTATTGAACTTGCGGAGTCGCTGATGGCTCATGCACGTCTTCCAAAGGCGCGATCGACATCCTGGGCGGAGGGCAGCAGCGAAGCCTCCATGTCAAAACGCCATGCACAGCCTGAGCCCGTCGAGGACCGCGGCATGGATGTTCCGCGAGGCCACCGCATCGCCGATCCGATAGAGGCGGTAGCGCCCCTCCGGGTTGCGGCACAGGGTCTGCGGGCGGCCCGCCAGCAGGGCCGGGATGTCGATTTCGCCGCGGTTGCTGGAGCCCGGCTTGAGGGCTTCGTAGAGGCTGTCGTTGGGCAGTGTTCCGCACTCCACCACCACCTGATCCACCAGCCGGGTGGAGTGGCGCTGGGCGAATTCGTTGAAGAGTTCGACCTCGAGGCGGTTGCCTTGGCGGCGGACGGCGACCAGCCGCTCGAAGAGGGTGATCTGTACCTCGTGTTCGGTGAAGCAGGTCACATAGGCGGGGTAGTTGGTACCGCCCACCAGCGGCGCCAGCATCCGCTCGGGGGTGACGTATTCGAGTCTGGCGCCCGCCCGCGCCAGAACCTCCGCCGTGACCAAGCCGGGATGCGCCCCATTGTCGTCGAACAGCAGCACATGCTCGCGCGGCTGTTCGGCACCGCTCAGGATGTCCCAGCTCGTGGTCACCAGTACCTCCCCCTCGCGCAGCGCCCCGCCATGGGGCAGCCCGCCGGTGGCGATGATCACGATGTCCGGCTCGAGATCCAGCACGTCTCCAGCCTCGGCCAGAAGATTGTAGCGAAAGCGCACCCCGAGCCGTTCGCACTCGGCAACCCGCCAGTCGATGACGCCCATCAGCTCGATGCGGCGGTCGAGGGCCAT
>CAYYZI010000609.1:0-1729 GCA_964475675.1 uncultured Geminicoccaceae bacterium | reverse complement strand
TGAACGGAAATCCGTACATCGCTGTCGGGTCGTGGACAGGCGGCGATGTTCGTCGCTCAACGGAGGACAGAGGATGCGCAATTTCGATCTCACGCCGCTGATGCGTTCGACCATCGGCTTCGACCAGCTCGACAAGCTCTTCGATGCGGCGTTTCGCGAGACGGCTCGGGATACCTCCTATCCGCCCTACAACATCGTCAAGCTCGATCAGGACAAATACCGGATCACCATGGCGGTGGCCGGTTTCGCCGAAGAGGATCTGGACATCACCGTTCAGGACAATGTGCTGATCGTCAAGGGCCAGATCAGGAACCGCGACGAGGGTGTGGAGTACCTCCATCGGGGCATCGCCCAGCGCGCCTTCGAACACCGTTTCCAGCTCGCCGATCATGTGCGGGTGGTGGGCGCCAGTCTTGAGAACGGCCTTCTGAACATCGATCTCGAGCGGGTGGTTCCCGAACAGTCGCGACCGCGCAAAATCGCCATCAAGGCGAGCGCCTGAAGATGCGGGGGCCGGCCATGAGCCGGCCCCTTCGCACTGCCGGGCGGCTTGCCCCGTCCCGGCCCCCGCGATAGACCATCGCCATGACCCACGACCCCGTCATTCCCGTCATCGGCGTCACCTGCTGCCGCAAGCCGGTGGAATTCGGCACCGTCCACCAGGTCGGCGACAAATATGTGGATTCGGTGGTGCTCGGCGCCGAGGCGGTGCCGCTGCTGATCCCGGCGCTGGGCGAGGCGCTGGCCCTCGATCCCATGCTCGAACGCCTCGATGGCGTGCTGGTCACCGGCAGCCCCTCCAATGTCGAGCCGCATCATTATGGCGGGCCGCCGCCGCGCGAGGGCAATCTCGCCGATCCGGCGCGCGATTCGACTACCCTGCCGCTCCTGCGCCGCGCCATCGAGCTCGGGGTACCGCTGCTCGCGATCTGCCGCGGCATCCAGGAACTCAATGTCGCCCTCGGTGGCACCCTCCATCAGCATGTGCACGAGCTGCCCGGCCGCCGCGACCATCGCTCCGACAAGAGCAAACCCCATGCCGAGCGCTACGAACCGGTGCACCGCATCCAGCTCACCCCCGGCGGAGAGCTCCAGCGGATCTTCGAGGGCGCCGAGAGCATCCTGGTCAACTCCCTGCACGCCCAGGGCATCGACCGGCTGGCCGAAGGTCTGGTGGTGGAGGCGGTGGCCGAGGACGGTACCATCGAGGCGGTGCGGGTGCGCGATGCCCGGGCCTTCGCGCTGGGAGTCCAGTGGCATCCCGAATGGCGGGTTCTGGACAATCCCTGGTCACGCCGGCTCTACGCCGCCTTCGGCGCGGCGGCGCGGGAACGGGCAGCAGCAAGGTGGAGGCATGGAAGCCCTGCACACCTTCGAACAATGGCTTAAGGAACACCGGATCACCGAGGTCGAGTGCATCATCGCCGACATCAACGGCGTGGCCCGCGGCAAGATCCTGCCCGGTTACAAGTTCCTGAGCTCGGTGCGCGACGATACGCTCAGGCTGCCCGAAAGCATCTTCGTGCAGACCATCACCGGCGAGGACCCCGAGGAGGGGATCATCGATCCCACCGACCGGGATGTGCGTCTGCGCCCCGACCCGGCCTCGATCCGGCTGGTGCCCTGGTACGAGGAGCCCACCGCCCAGGTGATCGCCGACAGCCAGCACCATGACGGCAGTGCGGTGACCATTTCGGTGCGCCACGTACTGCGGCGGGTTCTCGGCCTC
>CAYYZI010000608.1:0-1735 GCA_964475675.1 uncultured Geminicoccaceae bacterium | reverse complement strand
GAGGGCAAGAAGGGCGGCGAGTTCTACACGCCGCGCTGCATCGTCAGGCTGCTGGTGGAGATGATCGAGCCCTACCGGGGCCGGGTCTACGATCCCTGCTGCGGCTCCTCGGGCATGTTCGTGCAATCGGTGGAGTTCATCGACGCCCATGCCACCGGCAACGGCAACGGCGGCCGGGCTCGGGCCGGAATTTCCATCTACGGCCAGGAATCCAATTACACCACCTGGCGGCTGGCCAGGATGAACCTCGCGATCCGCGGCATCGACGGCCAGATCGCCCATGGCGACACCTTCCACAACGACCGGTTCCCCGATCTCAAGGCGGATTTCATCCTCGCCAATCCCCCCTTCAACGTCTCCGACTGGGGCGGCGAGCGCCTGCGCGAGGACAAGCGCTGGAAATACGGCGTGCCGCCGGCCGGTAACGCCAATTTCGCCTGGGTGCAGCACATCATCCACCATCTGAGCCCGACCGGGGTGGCCGGCTTCGTGCTGGCCAACGGCTCCATGTCCTCGAACCAGTCGGGGGAAGGCGAGATCCGCAGGAACATCGTCGAGGCGGATCTGGTGGACTGCATGATCGCCCTGCCCGGCCAGCTCTTCTATTCGACCCAGATCCCCGCCTGCCTGTGGTTCCTCGCCCGCGACAAGCGCAACAGGCGCTTTCGCGACCGGCGCGGCGAGGTGCTGTTCATCGACGCCCGCAGGATGGGCCGCATGGTCGACCGCACCCATCGCGAGCTCGACGATGCGGATATCGAGCGCATCGCCCGCACCTACCACGCCTGGCGGGGCGAGCAGGACGCCGGCGAATACCGGGACGTGCCCGGCTTCTGCAAAAGCGCCAGGCTGGAGGAGATCCGCAAACACGGCCATGTCCTCACCCCCGGCCGCTACGTCGGCGCCGCCCCGCAGGAGGAGGACAGCGAGCCCTTCGCCGACAAGATGAAACGCCTCGTGGCGGAGCTGCGCGCGCAACAGGCCGAGGCCGCCCGCCTCGACGCCGCCATCGCCGCCAATCTCGAGAAGCTGGGCTTCGGCTAAGCTGAATTGACATTTGCGTTGAATATGCACGCACATCCTGTCTGTGATAAACGCTACGTTGATCAAGCGAGTGTTTTGCGCGCATGGAACACGCAGAGAGACTCATGGAGGGCCGGGCCGGTCGCTATCTGAGGCAACCGCGCGGTTACGCGGCTTTCGTCCCCGCACCGCTGCCGCCCGACCCTCCTCTGGATTTCGACAGCGAGCTGCAGAGGCTCCTTTCGCAGGCCGATCGCGCGCTCGGACGCCTCGACGGAGCGGTGCGCACCCTGCCCAACCCCGATCTGTTCGTATTCATGTACGTGCGGAACGAGGCGGTCCTTTCGAGCCAGATCGAAGGCACCCAGAGCTCGTTGCAGGATCTGCTCGCCGCCGAAGCATCGCTCCTGGATTCGCGTGCCCCGCGTGATGTCGCCGAGGTAGCGAATTATGTGCGAGCGATGCAGCACGGGCTCGAACGCCTGCGGGAGCTGCCGGTCTCCCTGTGGCTCATTCGCGAAATCCACGAGGTGCTGATGCGCGGTGTCCGCGGCGGCAAGCTCGCGCCGGGCGAACTCCGGACGTCCCAGAACTGGATCGGGCCGAGCGGCTGCATGCTCCGGGAGGCGACATTCGTACCCCCGCCGCCCCACCTCGTGCCCGAGGCCCTGTCCGATCTCGAGCGTTTCCTGCATGAGCACAGAGAACTTCC
>CAYYZI010000607.1:0-1736 GCA_964475675.1 uncultured Geminicoccaceae bacterium | reverse complement strand
GGGCCGCCGACACGCGGGCCGCCTCGAGACCCGCCGGGCCGGCTCCCACCACCACCACCCGCCGCCGCGGGCCGCCGACGGGGGCGATCTCGTGCGGCAGCCGCTCCTCCCGGCCGGTGGCGGGGTTGTGGATGCAGAGCGCCTCGCCGCCCTCGTAGATGCGATCGATGCAGTAGCCGGCACCGACGCAGGGGCGGATCCGGTCCTCCTCGCCACGCATGATCTTGGCGGTGATGTAGGGGTCGGCCATATGCGCCCGGGTCATGCCCACCATGTCGAGGAGACCCTGGCGGATGGCATAGCGGGCGGTCGCCACATCGTTTATGCGGGCGGCATGGAACACCGGGACATTGCCCAGCTCACGCCGCACCTCGCCGGCGAAAGCCAGGTGCGGGGCGGTGGGCGTGCCCATGTTGGGGATCACCTTGGCCAGTGCCACATCGCTCTCGATGTGGCCGCGGATGACGTTGAGGAAATCGAGCCTGCCGGTGGCGAACAGGCGGCGGGCGATCTCCAGCCCCTCCTCCCTGGTCAGGCCGCCCTCGAAATGCTCGTCGACCACCATGCGGATGCCGAGCACGAAATCCTCGCCGACCGCCTCGCGCACCGCCTCGATCACCTGCAGGGAAAACCGCATGCGGTTTTCGAGGGAGCCGCCATAGGCGTCGTTGCGGTGGTTCCAGGCGGGCGACCAGAAGGCATCGAGGAGATGGCCGTAGGCCTCGATCTCGACACCGTCGAGGCCGCCCTCGCGGCAGCGTGCGGCGGCGGCGGCGTAGGCCCGGACGATCCGCTCGATATCGAAATCCTCGATCGCCTTGGGAAAGGCCCGGTGCGCCGGCTCGCGCAGCGGCGAGGGCCAGACCAGCGGCAGCCAGTCGCCGGTGTAGTTGGAGGAGCGGCGGCCGAGATGGGTGATCTGGCACATCACCGCGCAGCCGTGTTCGTGCACCGCGTCCGCCAGCTCCCGGAACCAGGGCACGATCTCGTCGCGGTAGAGTTGGAGATTGCCGAAGGCCGGCGGACTGTCGCGGTCGATGATGGCCGAACCGCCGATCATGGTCAGGGCCATGCCGCCACGGGCCTTCTCGACATGATAGAGGCGATAGCGGGTCTTGGGCATGCCGTCCTCGGCATAGGCCGGCTCGTGGCTGGTGCTCATGATCCGGTTCTTCAGCACGAGCTTCTTGAGCCGGAAGGGCTGGAGCAGCGGATCGACGGTCGGCATGCAGGGCGTTTCCTCCGGTCCGAACCGAATGGTTCCGGACGTGGATCCCTGTTACAACCGCACCGGCCCTCGGGCAATGGCTGCGGCACGTGGCGGCGCCCAGGCCACGCTTGACGAGCGGCCGGCGGCAGGGCAGCCATATCCCCGGGGAGGGAACGGGCACCCATGGATCTCAGCACCTGGATCGAGCGCCATGCCGCCTTCACGCCGGCGCGCGTGGCGGTCAGATCCGAACGGATGACACTGACCTACGAGGCGCTGGCCGGGCGGATCCGGGATCTGGCGCGCGGTCTCAAGCACGGCCTCGGGGTGGGCCGCGGCGACCGGGTCGCGTTCCTGGGCTACAATCATCCCGACTTTCTGACCCTGCTGTTCGCCTGCGCCCGTCTGGGCGTGATGATGGTGCCGCTCAACTGGCGGCTGACCACCGCCGAGAACGCCTACATCCTGGAGAATGCCGGCGTCGAGACCCTGCTGGCGACCGCCGAGTTCGCCGCGGAGGCGAACC
>CAYYZI010000606.1:0-1752 GCA_964475675.1 uncultured Geminicoccaceae bacterium | reverse complement strand
ATTACCGCCCAAGCTACTTCAACAACCCCGAGCTCCAGAAGAAATTCTCCAAGCGCTTCCAGCGCGAGCTGGCCATTCCCAACACCTGGCGGGAGTTCATCGACACCGCCCAGTTCTTCACCGAGGAGCTCTCCAGCCAGGGCGTCTACGGCACCTCGATCGTCGTCAATCCGCCCAATTTCGGCTGGGGTTTCTGGTTCAACATCGCCGCCAGCATGGGGGTCAACTATTTCGACGAGAACATGAACCCCACCATCAACACGCCGGCGGCGGTCGAGGCCCTCGACATGTACAAGGAGATCATCCGCTGGGGCCCGCCCGGACGCGAGTCGATGGATATCGACCAGACCATCCAGCGCTGGCAGGCGGGCGCCGATGTGATGTCGATCTGGTGGATCGATCTCGCCGAGTTCACGGTCCAGCAGCAGGGGCCGGAAAAGGCCGAGGACCAGGCCACGGCGATCATCCCCGGCACTCCCCTCGACGACGGCTCGGTGCGTCACCGGGCGATGTCGCTGTGGTGCCGGACCCTGGCGATCCCCAAGAACATTCCGGACGAGATCAAGGAGGCGGCCTTCTACTACATCTACCGGATGTCGCATCCGGAGGTGTCGGAATACATCGTCGCCGATCCGTTCTGCGGTTCCGATCCGTTCGGCGCCAGCCATTTCGGTGAGGAGGCGGCGCGCAAGTATCTGGAGCCCAACCCGCAGCGCGGCACCTCCGATCTGTGGCCGACCAACGACGGCATCTTCAAGACCATGAAGACGGCCATGAACCATCTCGCCGGCAACGAGGCCTGCGTGAAGGTCGGCTACCCGCAGTTCTACTGGGAGGGCACCCCCGAACTGGCCGATGCCCTGGGCCGCAACATTTCCAAGGCGGTGGTCGGTCAGCTCACCTCCCAGCAGGCGCTCGACGAGGCCGCCAACGAGTGGGTCAAGATCGTCCAGAAGCTGGGCATCGACAACCAGAAGCGCCAGTACCGGAACTTCATCGAAGGCGCGCGCAAGCTCGGCTACAAGATCTGAAGCAGAAGGCCGCAGGCCCGCGAACCGGCCGGTTCGCGGGCCTCCGCGGCTGCGCGAGACACACTCAGAACAGCAGGTTGAACAACTCCTCGATCCGCTCCCAGTGTTCGGACTGCGGGTTCTTGAGGTCCGGATCGAGGATCTTGAAGGCGTGGGCCAGGGCCACCGTCAGGCCGCCGGTGATCTCCGGCAGCTTCTCCTCCACTTCCACCGCGTAGGCGAGCTCGAGCGGCGGCAGTGTCGCCAGCATTTCCAGCACCGGTTCGAGGGCCACCGCCACCTCGTATTTGCGGAACTCGTGGATGCGTTCCTGGAACCCCTTGGTGATCGGCAGATCGTGGGGCTGGATCACATCGCGGCCATTGGCCTTGGCATGGGCCACTGCCACCACCAGCATGTCGTGCAGCTTCTGGTTGACGAACTCGGCGAGCCTGCGGACGTCGCTGCGGTCGACATTGAGCGAGGCGGCGAGACGAAACAGCCGTTCGAAATGTTTGACACCCTCGACCTGCATTCCGGTTCTCCATGTTTCTTGCGGGTTGCCGCGTTTCGGCGCCCTGGTCGTGCCTCAGGTAGGAAGTGCCGTGCCGCGGCACAAGGAGGCCGGGGCGATCCGCCGCCTCAGCCGTCGGATTCGCCTTCCTCGTAGAGGGCCGCCCGTCCCAGCCGATCGAGGCAGAGCTCGGCCGTCCAGGGCAGCATCAGCGAACCGCAGCGGGAA
>CAYYZI010000605.1:0-1762 GCA_964475675.1 uncultured Geminicoccaceae bacterium | reverse complement strand
GCTCGGGGGACTTGCGCTCGGCTTGGGCTTCGTGTCAGTGATCGCCCTCGCGACAGGACCCTCGAGTATTGGCCTGTCGGAGGTCGTCGACGTGATTCTGGACCCCGGCCAGATCCCGCGATCAATGCCGGGTGGGGACGCGTCCGCCGACATCATCCTTCGCGTACGACTTCCTCGCTTGATACTCGGGCTACTCGTCGGCGCTGCCCTGGCGACTGCAGGAGTGATCTTTCAGGCACTGCTTCGAAATCCCCTGGCGGATCCCTATGTCCTGGGCGTTTCCGGAGGTGCAGCGCTGGCGGGGATCGCCGTTCTGGCGTTAGGCGGCGTGTTGGGCATTTCCACTTCGTACGTGCCTATCGCAGCCTTTGCCGGCGGTCTGCTCGCAACCGCTCTGCTCTACTGGGTCTCCGGCGGACCGGGTCGCAGCGGTGCGACTGGACTCCTGCTCACCGGCGTCGTCTTCAATGCCTTTGCGTCGGCGGGAATCGTCTTCCTCGCGTCGATCGCCGGATTTTTCGATGGCTCTCGGATCTTTCTCTGGCTGATCGGCCATCTCTCAGCTGTTGAGATCGAGGCATCGGGTCTCGTCGCGGTCAGCGTTGCGATCGGATTCACGGTTGCCTGCGCCCTCTCCCGGAGCTTGAACCTGATCGCGTTGGGCGACGAGACGGCCGCGCAGCTCGGCGTTCCCGTCGATGCCCATCGGCGGTTGTTGCTGCTCTCGACGTCGTTGATGGTGGGTGCTGCCGTAGCGGTTTCCGGTTTGATCGGGTTCGTCGGATTGATCGTGCCTCACGCCCTGCGCCTCGTGATCGGCAGCGATCACCGATTGTTGATTCCCGCGGCGGCTCTCACCGGCGCTGGCTTTCTGGTGCTCTCGGATACGCTGGCGCGGACCGTCCTCGACGGTCGCGAACTCCCGGTCGGGGCGGTGACCGCCCTGGTCGGCGGACCACTCTTCATCTTCTTGTTGCGTCGCGCGCAGAGTCGCGGGCCATTGTCATGACTGCGGATCAGCGTTCTGGCAAAGCGTTGGCCTTTGAAGGCATTTCGGTGGCGCTCGGCGGCCGGGTGATTCTGGAAGGAATTGATTTCGAAGTCGCTCCCGGAGAGGTCGTGGGCCTCGTGGGGCGCAACGGTGTTGGCAAGACGACGCTCCTGCGTTTGGCGGCCGGTGCCTTGGCGGCCAGATCGGGGCGGGTCCGATTGGGCGATGAATCGATCGGGTCGCTCTCGCGTCGCGCGCTCGCCCGGCACCTGGCCCTGGTTCCCCAGGACCTTCACGTGCCCTTTCCCTTTCGCGTGGGAGAGTTGGTCCTGATGGGTCGTGCACCGCATCAGTCCCTGGTCGGCCTGGAGAGTGAGCACGATGTCGCGCTCGCCATGGCCGCCCTCGAGCGCCTCGGAATCGACCATCTCGCAGATCGCGGGATCCAGACCCTTTCCGGCGGCGAACGACAACTCGTTCTCTTTGCCCGCGCCCTGGTCCAGGATCCGGATGTGCTCTTGCTCGATGAGCCGACGGCCTTCCTCGATTTGAAGCATCGTGTCGAAGTCCTGCGGGAGATTCGCGCCTACGCCCGGTCCGGGCGGGCGGCGCTCGTCGTTTCGCACGATCTCTCCCTGGCGGCACGTTCCTGCGATCGCATCGTATTGTTGCGGACCGGTGGACTGGCCGCGGTCGGACCGCCGGCCGAGATCCTCACGGCCGAGAATCTACGTCTGGCGTTCGGGATCGAGACGCTGACCTTTACCGGCC
>CAYYZI010000604.1:0-1768 GCA_964475675.1 uncultured Geminicoccaceae bacterium | reverse complement strand
GTGCGCAGCAGGGAAGGTTCGGGAATCCGCCTTCCCGGAAACAGGATCTCCTCCCAGAACCGCCCCTGATAGCGTTCGAGCTTCTCCAGCGCCGAAGCGAGGCCGGCGGGATCGCCGGTGATCCCGGCGGCGTCGAGATCGGCATCGAATTCGCGGGCCCGTGACAGGGCGAGTTGCAGAAGGGCCATCAGGGTCGGCGCGAAGATCAGGATCAGGATGGCGAGCCAGGGGAAGGTCACCCGGCCTACCAGCAACAGCGGCAGATTGAAGATCAGCAGGAGCTGGCCGAAATAGGAGAGGATGCTGGTGAACCGGCTCATGGTGTCGGCGAGCTGCATGATCCAGAGATCGTTGTTGCGCACATGGCTGATCTCGTGGGCCAGTACCCCTGCCAGCTCGCGCATCGTCAGGCTGCGCAGGATGCCGTCGGTGACCGCGATCGCCGCATGCTCGGGCCGGCCGACTGCGAAGGCATTGAGGATGGGGCTGCCGATCCAGTAGAGGCGCGGCACTTCGGGCAGCTCGGCGCGCCTCGCGAGCAGGGCCACCAGCTCATGGAGCTCCGGAGCGTCGCGAGGGCGCAGGGGCACCGCCCGATACATCCGCATCACCCATTCGGGCGGAATGTTGGGCGAGAAGGCGAAGGCGAGGCCGCCACCGAAAAGCGCCCACACCACGCCCTCGCCGCCCCACAGCGTGTAGGCGCAGATGCCGAGGATGGCGACCATGCCCAGGATCAGCAGCACCGAATGCAGAATGTTGCGCAGCTTGTGGCGGCGCCGCTGCTCTTCGCTCACATAGAGGGCAATGGGAGGCAGTCTCATCTCTCCAGGGGACTTGTAAGGACCCGGCCTCGAGGACCATCATGTAACCTGACGAACCTGCCCTGCAAGCGTTGCAAGGAGCAAGCCGATGAGCCCGGTTCGACCCGAAACACTGGCGCGCATGAAAGTCGTCGAGGGAGATATCACGAAGCTCGATGTCGATGCCATCGTCAATGCCGCCAACAGCCGGCTGACCCCGGGCGGCGGCGTGTCCGGCGCCATCCACCGCGCCGCCGGTCCCGAGCTCTGGGAGGAATGCCGGAAACTCGGCCGCTGCCCCACCGGCGATGCCCGGATCACCCGGGGCTATCGCCTGCCCGCCCGTCATGTGATCCATGCGGTGGGGCCGAAATGGCACGGCGGCAACGAGGGCGAGGACGCGCTCCTGGCGTCCGCCTATCGGCGCTCGCTGGAGCTGGCCCGCGACCATGGTCTGAAATCGATCGCCTTTCCCGCCATCTCCACCGGCATCTACGGGTTTCCACCGGAGCGCGCCGCCCCCATCGCGGTGCGTACCGTGGCCGAATTCCTGGACCGGAACGCCTTGCCCGAGACCGTGCTGTTCTGCTGCTTCGGCCGGGAGTCGGCGGAACACCACCGCCGGGCGCTGGCGGCGCTGGAGGCCGAAGCCCGGGCCGGGACGTGAACTAGCCGCTCGAAGCCGCCAGCGAGCCGCGGCGGCCGGTGGCTCTGCCGGTCTTGCGGGCACGCAGCTCGAGGGCCTCGCCATAGATGGTCTCGAGCTTTTCGACCTGGCCCTGCCAGGTGAAGCACTCCGCGGCCCGTGCCCGCCCCGCCGCGCCGAAGCGCCGGCGCAGCTCCCCATCCGCCAGCAGCCGTGCAAGCGCCCCGGCCAGGGCCTCGCCGTCGCCGCGCGGCACCAGGAGGCCGGTGCGCTCCGGCAGGACGGTTTCGGGAAAGGCGCCGGCATCGCTGGCCACCAC
>CAYYZI010000603.1:0-1772 GCA_964475675.1 uncultured Geminicoccaceae bacterium | reverse complement strand
GAAGCGGAGCAGCGCGAAGCGGCGATGTCCCGGGCGACGCCGCGGCCCGATCCCTTCGCCCATCTGCATGCGCCGGTGCAGGCGGAGGAGCCCGAGCTCGACCGGCTGCCGCTGGAGCCCGAGGAGGACATCCTGCTGTTCATCCGCGACCACAACCGGCATCTCGCGGACTGGCAGCGGGACATCCTGACCATCGTCGACGAGGAGGCCCGCTACTTCATCCCGCAGATGGAAACCAAGATCATGAACGAGGGCTGGGCCAGCTACTGGCACCACCGCATCATGCACGCTCTCGAACTGCCGCAGGAGCTCCATCTCGAGTTCCTGGTACGCCACAACCAGGTGATCTGCCCGCATCCCGGCGGCCTCAACCCCTACCATGTGGGCTTCGTGGTCTGGCAGGACATCGCCCGCCGCTTCGGCGGCGAGAACAGCGCCGAGGCCCGGGAAAAGCTGTTCGCGGTGCGTGAGAGCGACCGCGACATCTCCTTCCTGCGGCGCTTCCTGACCCATGATCTGATGCGCGAGCTCGATCTCTTCGCCTACCGCCCGCGCGGCGAACATCTGGTGGTCACCAAGGTCTCCGACGAGGAGAACTGGCAGGACGTCAAGGCCGCCCTGCTGCGCCAGATCGGTACCGCCACCCTGCCCGTGATCCGCATCATCGATGCCGATCATCGCGGCCGGCGTGCTCTCTATCTGCGCCACGAACATGACGGCCGGGATCTGGACATGACCCATGCCGAGAAGACGCTCGGATACCTCCGCAGCCTGTGGGGGCAGGATGTCTATCTGGAGACCCGGCTGCGCGACAAGCGGGCGCTGATGAGCATGACGGAAAGCGGTTTCGACGCCAAGCTGATCACCTGACGGCGGGCCGCGGCGGCCTCTAGCCCGGCCCGAGCTCGGTGGCCAGGGCCATCAGAAAACCGATCTCTGCGGCCTGCTGCACGGCTCCCAGCGTGTCGCCGGTGCAGCCACCGAAGCGGCGGCCGAGCCAGTAGGCGGTGCCCGCCGCCGCCAGCGCCGCGGCGCCCAGCGCCTTGAAGGCGGCACCCGAAAGGAGCAGCAGGGCGAGGGCGGCGGCGATTCCGACCGCGGCGTAGACGCGCCCGGCTTCCGGCTGGCCGGCGCTGGCGGCGAGGCCGCTGCTGCGGGCGCTCGGCTGGAGCATCATCACCACCGGGATGGCGGCACGCGACACCGCCGCCGCGCAGACCGCCGCCCGCAGGAAGAAACCGGGTTCCCAGAACAGCCCGTAGGCGGAAACCCGCGCCAGCAGGGCGAGGCCGAGGGCGAGGGCGCCATAGCTGCCGATGCGGCTGTCGCGCATCACCTCGAGGGCCCGCTGCCGGTCCGGTCCGACCCCCACCGCATCGGCGGTATCGGCGAGCCCGTCCTCGTGCAGCCCGCCGGTGATCCCCACCATCACCATCAGTGCCAGCACCGCCGCCGGCATCCCGGCGAGGCCGAGCTGGCCGAGCAGGGCATAGGTGATGCCGCCGGCCGCCCCCACCAGCAGGCCGACGATGGGGAAGGCGTAGACCGCATCTGCCAGATCGCGCAGGCTCACCTCGTGGGAAAGGCGCACCGGCAGCCGCGTCAGGAAAACGCAGGCGACCTTGAGATCATCCAGCAAGACGGCGCATCCCCATTCCTCCTGCAGCCCCTCGACAGGCCCGGGGGCGGGCGGCACATTGCCGCCGCAATCTCTGGCGATCAACCATCTCGGAGCCTCGATGCCCAGTTCCACTCCGGCCGTCACCCTGTCC
>CAYYZI010000602.1:0-1773 GCA_964475675.1 uncultured Geminicoccaceae bacterium | reverse complement strand
GTCGGGCTTCACCGGGCTGGCAGTGGGTGCAGCCTTCGCCGGGCTCAGGCCGATCGTCGAGGTCATGACCTGGAACTTCGCCATGCAGGCGATCGACCACATCATCAATTCCGCGGCCAAGACCCACTACATGTCGGGCGGCCAGGTGAACTGCCCGATCGTGTTTCGC
Organism: uncultured Geminicoccaceae bacterium; assembly: GCA_964475675.1. Lineage (GTDB taxonomy): Bacteria > Pseudomonadota > Alphaproteobacteria > Geminicoccales > Geminicoccaceae > JALSRW01. The sequence continues at coordinate 1,604 of CAYYZI010000602.1, read as the reverse complement.
GGACCCAACGGCGCGGCGGCGCGGGTGGCCGCCCAGCACAGCCAGGAATTCAGCTCCTGGTATGCCCACTGTCCCGGCCTCAAGGTGGTGGCTCCCTACAGCGCGGCCGATGCCAAGGGGCTGCTGAAGGCCGCCATCCGCGATCCCAACCCGGTGGTGTTCCTCGAAAACGAGATCCTCTACGGGCACAGTTTCGATGTGCCCAAACTCGAGGATTTCGTGCTGCCGATCGGCAAGGCGCGGATCTGGCGCCAGGGCGCCCATGTCACCATCACCGCCTTTTCGCGGATGGTCGATGTCGCGCTGGAAGCCGCCGCGGCGCTGGCGGGCGAGGGGATCGAGGCCGAGGTCATCGATCTGCGCAGCCTGCGGCCCTTGGACCGGACCACCATCCTCGAATCCGTAAAAAAGACCAACCGTCTGGTCTCGGTCGAGGAGGGCTGGCCGCAATACGGCATCGGCGCCGAGATCGCGGCGCTGGTGATGGAAGAGGCCTTCGACTGGCTGGATGCGCCGGTACTGCGCGTCACCGGTGCCGACGTGCCGATGCCCTACGCCGCCAATCTCGAGGCGCTGGCGCTGCCCCGCGTCGAGCAGGTGGTGGCCGCCGCCAAACAGGTCTGTTACCGAAGCTAGGGGCGCCCGGAGAAGCCGACATGCCGATCACCATCACCATGCCCGCGCTTTCGCCGACGATGACGGAGGGCAATCTTTCGCGTTGGCTGAAGAAGGAGGGGGAGAAGGTGTCGCCCGGCGATGTGCTCGCCGAGATCGAGACGGACAAGGCGACGATGGAGGTGGAGGCGACGGACGAGGGTGTATTGGCGAAGATTCTGGTTCCCGAGGGCAGCGAGGGGGTGCCGGTGAACACGCCGATCGCGGTGTTGTTGGAGGAGGGCGAGGATGCTTCGGCGCTGGAGGCGGTGACGGCGGCTCCCGCGGCTCCCGCGCCTGCCCCGGCACCCGCCCCGGCGGCCGAGGCCCCGGCAGCGGTGGAACGGGCTCCCGAGGCGGCGGCTCCGTCACCCGCACCGGCGACTCCGTCACCCGCGCCGACAGCGCCCTCCGCGCCGCCCGCACCGGCCGCCGCAGGCGAGCGGATCTTCGCCAGTCCCCTGGCTCGGCGGATGGCCGCCCAGGCCGGTATCGATCTTCGCGGGATCCGCGGCAGCGGTCCGCACGGACGGATCGTCAAGGCCGATGTCGAGCGGGCCATCGCCGCCGCCAAGGCCGCCCCTGCTCCGGCCGAAAAGCCGGCGCCGGCACCACCGCCGCCACCACCGGCGGAAGCGGCCTGGGAGGAGATCCCGCTTTCCACCATGCGCAAGGTGATCGCCCGGCGTCTCACCGAAGCCAAGCGGGACGTCCCGCATTTCTACCTGACCATCGACTGCACCCTCGATGCCCTGCTCGACATGCGCAAGCGGCTCAACGAGCGGCCGGGTGCGGAATACAAGCTGTCGGTCAACGATTTCATCATCAAGGCGGTGGCGCTGGCGATCCGCGAGGTGCCGGACGTCAACGCCTCTTGGGGTGGTGACAAGCTCTACCGCTACCGGGACATTGATATCTCGGTGGCGGTGGCCATTCCGGGCGGGCTGATC
>CAYYZI010000601.1:0-1785 GCA_964475675.1 uncultured Geminicoccaceae bacterium | reverse complement strand
GCCATCGCCCGACCGGGTCTGCCCGACTATGATCACGAGCTGAGGCTGGAGCGCGAGCGCTGCATGAAACGGCTCTTCGGCCACCACTACGGCAATATCGTGCAGTTCCGGAACGATCTCGATCATGCCGGCTTCCAGAAAAATCCAAAGCCGCCGGGAACCCTGATCGAAGCCGCCCAAAGAGCGGAAAAGACGCTCCGCACACTCCGGGTTCCGCGATCGGTTTTCACCAACATTTCCAACCATCCGTCCGGAGAGTGGCACGAGGATCAGCGGCGGCAGGCCCTGCGTCTGGCAGATGATCTCCTGGACCTGCCGTTTCCCGACGTGCCGCCCGAGGCCGATCCGCCAGCGATCGAGCGGCTCGCCGACAAGGTTATGACCGAGCTTTCCGACGACACCACCCACGCCCTGGTGCAGGGCGAATTCACCCTCACGATGGCGCTGGTGAAGAAGCTCCAGGCCAAGGGCATCCGCTGCCTCGCCGCCACCACCGAACGGCGGGTGGAAACCACCGCGGACGGCCGCGAAATCCGCGAATTCCGGTTCGTCCGCTTCCGCGAATATCCGAAGCTGGCCTGACCGCCGTGTCCGCGCGCCGCTTCTACATCGTCGCCTATGATATCCGCGATCCCGGCCGCCTCGCGGCCACCCTCGAGGTGATCAAGGGCTGGTCGACCGGCGGCCAGAAAAGCGTCCACGAATGCTGGCTCGACGATCGCGAGCTGGCCGAACTCGAACGCGAGCTCCTCGCGGTGATCGATGCCGAGATCGACAGTGTCGCCATCTTCCGGCCGACCGGTCCCAAGCCCACCCGCACCCTGGGCATCGCCCGCCCGCCCCGGGACGAGGCCTGGTACTTCTTCGGTTGAAGACCCATGCGCACCCTCTACATCGACCGCCGCGACGCCCTTCTCGATTGTGAATCGGGCGCCCTCACCGTCCGCATCGCCAACGACCGCCCGGCGAGCTTTCCGCTCTCCCTCGTCGAACGGGTGGTGGTGCACGGCAACGCCACCCTCTCGGGCCGCCTCCTCGGCGAGCTGTGGAAACGCGACTGCGGCCTTCTCGTCCTGTCCGGGCGCCGCCTCGACCCCACCGCCCGCTTTCTGGGCCGCCCCAGGCAGGACATCGCCACCCGCCTCGCCCAGTACGAGCTGGTACGCGATCCCGCCCGCCGCCTGTCCTGGGCCCGCCGCGTGGTGCACGCCAAACTGGTGAGCGAACGGCGGCTCCTGGCCCGCCTCGCCGCCCGCCAAGGGCGCGAAGGCCCGCGCCTGCGGGATGCTCTCGCCCGCATCGAGGACGGGCTCGAGGCGATTCCCGAAGTGGCCGATCTCGCCGGCCTGACCGGCATCGAAGGGGCGGCCGCCGCCGCCTATTTCCGGGCCTTCACCGGCTTCTTCGCTCCGGCTCTCCAGTTCACCGGACGCAACCGCAGACCGCCCCGCGACCCGGTCAACGTCTGCCTGTCGCTGGGCTATACGCTGCTCCAGTTCGAGGCCTCCCGCCAGGTCCAGATCCACGGCCTCGATCCCATGCTCGGCGCCCTCCACGCCCCCGCCGCCGGGCGCGAATCCCTGGCCTGCGATCTGGTCGAGCCGCTGCGCACCCGGGTCGACCGCTTCGCCTTCGAGCTCTTCGCGGAAGGCATTCTGCGCCAGGGGCATTTCCGCAAGGCCGGCGAGGCCTGCCAGCTCGGCGAGGAAGGGCGCCGGCGCTACTACGAAGCCACGTGTTCAAGAGTACCGACCAGGGCATGAGCTGGGAGGTAATCAGCCCGGA
>CAYYZI010000600.1:0-1787 GCA_964475675.1 uncultured Geminicoccaceae bacterium | reverse complement strand
AGGGTCCAGTCCGACACCATCCTGAGCGGAGTGCACGAGCTGGCTCTGGCCGGCATGTGGCCGCTGGCGCTGCTGGTGTTCTTCGCCAGCTTCGTGGTGCCGATCATGAAGATGATCGGGCTCGGCTATCTGCTGCTGTCGGTGCAGCACGGCTGGCACGCGGCGCCGGCGGCGCGCACCCGGCTCCATCGGCTGATCGGCTATCTCGGTCGCTGGTCGATGATCGACGTCTTCGTGGTCGGCCTGCTGGCGGCCCTGGTGACCGCCGGCAATCTGGCGATGATCGCCCCCGGCCTCGGTGCGGCGGCCTTCGCCATGGTCGTGGTGCTGACCATGCTGGCTTCCGAGAGCTTCGATTCCCGACTGATCTGGGATGCCTCGAGAGGATCCGATGAGCGACCCGCCGAAGCCTGACAGCGACGCGCCGCAGATCGCCGAGGTGGTGACCGGCGAGCGCAGCCGCTTTTCGGTGGTGTGGATCGTGCCGATGGTGGCGGTGCTCGTCGCCGGCTGGCTGGTCTGGACCACGCTGGCCGCGAAGGGACCGGAGATCGTCATCCGTTTCCGCTCGGCCGAGGGCATCGAGGCCGGCAAGACCACGGTCCGCTACAAGGCGGTCGAGGTGGGCAAGGTGACCGCCATTCAGATCGCCGCCGATCTCTCCCACGTGCTGGTCAAGGCCGAGCTGACCAAGGGTGCGGAACGGCTGCTGGCCGAGGACAGCAGGTTCTGGGTGGTACGTCCGCGGGTTGGCACTGGCGGCGTCAGCGGCCTCTCCACCCTGGTCTCGGGCGCCTATATCGAGGTCGATCCGGGCAAGGGCCCCCCGGCTTCCGCGTTCGACGGGCTCGAGGAGCCGCCGCTGGTGCTGTCCGACGAGCCCGGCCGCCAGTTCTTCCTGGAAGCGGATTCGCTGCACGGCGTCAGCCGCGGTTCGCCGGTCTACTACCGCGACATCGAGGTGGGCGAGGTGCTCGGCTACAAGCTCGCCAAGGACGGGCGCGAGGTCGAAATCCTCGCCTTCGTCAGGGCCCCCTACGACCGGCTGGTGCGCGAGGACAGCCGTTTCTGGAGCACCAGCGGCATCGAGCTGGGCACCGGTGCGGGCGGCTTCTACTTCCGCATGCAGTCGGTCCAGGCGATGCTCACCGGCGGCATCGCCTTCGGTGCGGGCGGGGGCGGGCCGGCCCGGGCGAAAAGCCGCTTCAAGCTCTATGCCGGCTATCGCGAAATGCGCGATGCGGATCTCTCCGACGCCCCCGAATACCGGGTCTATTTCGAGGGTTCCATGCGCGGTCTGAAGCGCGGCGCACCGGTGGAGTTCCGCGGCATCGAGGTGGGCAGGGTGCGCGATCTGGAGCTGGCGGTGAACTACGACACCGGGGAGATCCGCATCCCGGTCACCGTCGCCGTCCTGCCCGAGCTTTTCGCCGCCTTCGAGACCACGCAGGAGAGCGGACGTTCGCGGTCCGAATTCACCAGCAAGCTGATCGCGCGGGGCCTTCGGGCCCAGCTCAAGACGGGCAGCCTGCTGACCGGCGAGCTGGTGGTCGATCTCGACTTCTATCCCGATGCGCCGCCCGCCGAATTCCGGGTGGAAGATGGTCTGCCGGTGATCCCCAGCGTCCCGGCCCAGCTCGACACCATCACCAGCTCGCTGTCCTCGCTGCTGACCAAGGTTTCCGACCTGCCGCTCGAGGAGCTGCTGCAGGAGCTGCGCCGGACCATCGCCGATGTCGACGGGCTGCTGAAGGATCCGCGGGTGACGGCGACGCTGGTGGCGATGC
>CAYYZI010000599.1:0-1788 GCA_964475675.1 uncultured Geminicoccaceae bacterium | reverse complement strand
ATCGCCTCATCGGCCGCTCGATCCTCGATCTCGCGCCCGCCACCGCGCTTCGCATCGATGTCGGCAAGAAGCCGGGCGAACACCGCTTCGACCAGAGCAGCATCAATGCCCTGCTGGCCGAGCTGGCAGCGCCGGGGCGGGTGGTGGTCCGCCTCAAGGGCGGCGATCCCTTCGTTTTCGGGCGCGGCGGCGAGGAGGCGCTCTATCTGCTGCGCCGCGGCATCCAGGTCGAGGTGGTGCCGGGCATCACCGCCGCCTTCGGCTGTGCCGCCGCCAACCAGGTTCCCCTCACCCATCGCGGCGTCGCCACCGGCGTCCGTTTCGTCACCGGGCACTGCCGCGACGGCTGGTGGCTGGAGCTGGACTGGAACAGTCTCGCCGATCCCGCCACTACCCTCGTGATCTACATGGGACTCACCCATATCGAGCAGATCAGCGCGAGGCTGATCAAGGCCGGGCTGGATGCGGCCACGCCCACCATGGCCATCGAGAACGGCACCCAGGAAGCGGAACGCAATCTGCGGGCGCCCCTGGGCGGTCTGGCCGAAGCCTGCCGCGAGGCCGGTTTCCGGTCGCCGGTCCTGTTCATCATCGGCCCGGTGGTCGAAGTTCTCCACAATCCCGCGCCGGAGCCGCTGGCGACCAGCGACCGCCACGCCGCCTGGATCGAGCGGGTGCTCCATGCGTGAGCTGCTCCTCGCATTGCTGCTGCTGCCGGGCATCGCGCTTGCCGGCGAGGCGCCGCCGGGCCAGCGGCAGGACCAGCTCCTCTATCTCCTGCGCCAGGATTGCGGTTCCTGTCACGGCATGACCCTCAAGGGCGGGCTCGGTCCCGCCCTGCTGCCGGAAGCGCTGGCCGGCAAGGATGTCGACGCCCTGGCCGGTGTCATTCTCCAGGGTGTGCCCGGCACGCCGATGCCGCCCTGGAGCTTCGAGATCACTCCTAAGGAGGCGCGCTGGCTGGCGCGCATGCTGAAGAAGGGCGTCGGGCCGTGAAGGGCGCCTTCCTCGCCGCTGCACTGCTGCTCGCACTGCCCGGAGCGGCCGCCGCCCAAATGCGCGGCACCGGCGATCTCGGGATCATCGTCGAGCGTGCCTCGGGTTCGGTGCTGATCGTCGAGACCAGCGGCCGCTCGGTGCTCGGCCGGGTCGAGGGGCTGGGCGATCTCAGCCATGCTTCGGCGGTGTTCAGCCGCGATCAGCGTTACGCCTTCATCTTCGGCCGCGATGGCGGGCTCACCAAGCTCGACCTGCTGAAGGCCAGGGTGGCGGCGCGCACCGTTCAGGCCGGCAATTCCATCGGCGGGGCGATTTCCGCCGATGGCAGCCTGGTCGCGGTGGCCAACTACGAGCCCGGCGGAGTGCGCCTGTTCGACAGCCGGGATCTCGCGCCGGTGGCCGACATCCCTTCGGTCTATGCCGACAACGGTGCCCGCTCCAAGGTGGTCGGCATCGAGGATCTGGGGGGCAGGCGCTTCGCCTTCTCCCTCTACGACGCGGGACAGATCTGGCTCGCCGATCTCGCCGATCCCGGGCAGCCACGGATCACCCGTTTTCCCGATATCGGCCGTCTCCCTTACGACGCCCTGGTGACCCCCGACGGGCGCTACTACATCGCCGGCCTGTTCGGCGAGGATGGCCTGGTGCTGATCGATCTTTGGGCCGACGAGCCGCGGCCGCGGCGCATCCTCGATGGCTACGGGCGCGGCGAGCAGCCGCTGCCGGTCTACAAGATGCCCCATCTTCGCCATTGACCGTACCGGCATAAACCTCATCACCTGCCTCTTT
>CAYYZI010000598.1:0-1797 GCA_964475675.1 uncultured Geminicoccaceae bacterium | reverse complement strand
GGGTCACCGGCCTCGGACATCTGCCGTGGCGGGTCGAACTTGACGGTGGCGGCTTCGTGCTCGAGGTGAACCGTGAGCTTCCGGGTGCCGTCGACCTTCCGGCGCGGCCGGGCATCGCGGGCTGGATCCTCCCGGCAGCCCTGCGCGAGATCCTCCAGCGGCTCCATCCGGAGAGCGACGACGTGATCGAGGACGATATCCGGGAACCGTGGCTGCAGTTCGCGAGGATCCTGGGACGGGAGCCACCGGACGATCCGGAAGAGTGGGCGGACTGGGTCGACGATGTGGTCATCGCCTTCTGTGAGCGGCACCAGCTGACCAAAGCGCTGGTCTCTCACCTTTCGGGAGAGGATTGACGATGTCGGCCATCGAAGCGCATCGGCTCACGGAGGCGGGGATCGAGCGGTTCCGGGAATATCTCGGGGAGCTTGCCGCGGGGAGCGATGCCCCGCCGCCGGAGCTCCGCGACGATCCCCGCTTCACCGGAGCCGTTCCCTGCACCGCGGCCTTCGATGCCGATCGGCAGTTCGGATCACGCTACGAGCTCGGTGTGTACGTGCGTGATCGGCTCGCGACCTGCGAGGCGGAAGCGCGTCAGCGGACGGTGACCGATCCGGGGTTCTGGGCCTGGCTCGCGGCGCTCTGGTTCGATCAGCTGTGTCCGCGAGACAGGGAAACCGGTCGGCGGCGACCGCGACGGTTCGACAATTACATTCCGCGCGAGCTCGTTGCAGGGGCGGTGGGTGGACGGAGTTCCGGCGACGTATGGGGGCGTCACGCAGTCCGGACGTCCTGGTTGCTCGTGGATCGCTACGACGGGCTTGTGGACTTCGTGCTCTGCAGTCCGCTGCATGAGCGAGGTGAGCTCACCGAGCAGCTTCTCAGCAGAGCCGAACTCGTGCTGTGTCCTACGGTCGTCCGGGCGGCCGCAGCGCTCTATCGGGGTGCCGACGGCCGGCCGAAGGCCGGCGCCGCGGGCAAGGGCGCGGGAACGGTGCGACGCTTCGCGCTGGTCGTCCGGCAGCTCATGCGCAACTACGACCTCCACGAAGCCGACGCCGAGGCGCTGCTCGATCTGCTGCCCGGGGAGTTCGACCGTTTCCGCGTCTGAACCGGAACGGCCGGCTGCCGTGACAGCAGCGCCGCCCATGGCCTCTGTCGGCTCAGCGAAGACCGGTTTTTCCCTCTTCCCTGCCGCACGCGAGAACCGCGGCAACCTCAGCCAGGAACAGGAATGCCGCGCTCCCCCTTTGACCATGGCCGGGGGTTCGGCTACCCCTCGGGGAAGGCGGGACGGAAGGGAGGCCGATGGGGGAGCGGGACTGCCATCTGCTGACGGTCGCCGGGCTCGAGGCCCTGCTGCAGGCGCTGGCGGCGCAGGGCCGGCGGCTGATCGGACCGACCATCCGCGACGGCGCCATCCTCTACGAGGAGATCGAAGGGATCGCCGATCTGCCGCGCGGCTGGACCGACGAACACGGCCCCGGCAGCTACCGGCTGCGGCGGCGCGAGGACGACGCCCTGTTCGGCCATGTGGTCGGCCCCCATTCCTGGAAGCGCTTCCTGCATCCGCCCCGGCGCGAACTGTGGCGGGCGCGGGAGAAGGACGGGGAAGTCGAGCTGCGCCCCGCGGCGCTCCCCGAAGAGCGGCTCGCGCTGATCGGCGTGCGGAGCTGTGAGCTGGCCGCCATCCGCATCCAGGACCGGGTGTTCCTCGAAGGCCCCTTTCACGATCCCCACTATGGCGCGATGCGCGAGCGGATCCGGAGTCGGGTGCGCCACGAGAAGGAGCTGTGG
>CAYYZI010000597.1:0-1801 GCA_964475675.1 uncultured Geminicoccaceae bacterium | reverse complement strand
CCAGCCGCGGGTCCGGCACGATCCCCCGCCGCCCGTCAGCCGACTGCTTGTTTAGGTAACCCAGCGGGGCGAACGACGGCCAAGTGCCCTGTTGGGCCTTCTGATGCAGTCCTTTGCAGACCTCCTCGGAGAGATTGTCAATGTAGTTCTTCGCCATCAACACCTTGATGCCGTGGATGAACTTCTCCGAGGATCGCGACTCACGCGAGAGAACCGCGTTCTCTTTGACCAAGTGGATCTCGATGTCGAGCGCGTCCACCGTGACCCAGTCCTTGAAGTTCCGGTACAGACGATCTGTCTTCTCGACGAGGATCCGCCGGCAGTCCTTTCTTCCCTTCAGCAGAGCGATCATTCGCCCGAAAGCCGTCCGGCCGCTCTGCTTGGCTGTCTCGGCGTCGACGAACTCTGCTACGACATCGAGTCCGTTGTGGCCGGCATATCTCCGCAGCAACTCCAACTGGGCGGGGATCGAGAAGCCTTCGCGCTCCTGGTCTTTCGAGGAGACGCGGGCGTAGATCACCGCTAGCCGCCGCTCCCTCGGATTTGGTGGGGAACCGGTCTTCTTGCCTTTTCCGCTCATGCCTCCTCCTTGGGTGATGATGGCTTTCGGCCGGCTCGCCGCGGCTTGGCCTTTGCCTGGCGCTTCTTGCGGTAGTGGCGCATCAGCATCGTTTGGCGGCAGCGCGATGAGCAGTACTTCACCCGGGGGTCGTCGGCGACGAAGAAGGCCGCGCAGGTGGCGCACCGCCCCAGGCGGCGTCCGCGGCGCCAGTCGCACAGAAACATTCTCGCCAGGTGCGACAACAGCGACGGCGCTCGGTGTCTCTCGACGTAGCGCCGCTGCTCCGGATCGTAAGAGATCGCAGTTCCTGCGGCTCCCGCGATGTGCGTTAGGAAGGCGAGCGCCCGGTTCACATCGTCTGCTTCGGCGCTGCCGGGCTTTCGAGGATCGAACGTGCACAGCAGTTCCACCGAGTCCATGAACCGCCACGCGATCTGGCTGAACAGGTCGAGAGGCTCGGCGTAGATCTCCCAAAACTCCGGGCTGCAGGGCAGCGGGTAGGGGAAGTCGCGGCGTTCGGCCGCAGGCACCCCGGGGAAGAAAGGCGCCATGGCTGCCGCAAGGTCGACGCGCTCCCACGACCAGGCGAGCTGCCTGAAACCGAACACCTCCCCCACGGGCGCCAGGGCCGCGCCGGGCCGGGGCGGGGCAATCTTGTGCTCAAGGAAGCCGGGTCGGTAATCATCCCCGCTGTCTTCGGCCGAGACTTCTCCGTAGTTCCAGAGCATCACTTCCGGCGAGGGCCAGTCGGCGGGAATCGATTGCGAGGGCGGCCGAGCTTCCTCCGCTTCCGCGCCGTCGCTTCGGATCGGTCGAGAATTGAGGGTCACGGCAAACCACTGGCCGCCAAGCCGCGAATACTGCCGCTGCAGAAGGCGAGCGCCCCTCTCGCCCGAGCCCTCAAGTTGCGGCGAGAGCAGGATCGATTCGGCCATCAGCGGCAGGATGCCCAACAGACCATACCGTCGGCACCACGCCAGCAGTATCTCTTCGCTTTCGGCCGGCAGCTCGAGCGTCAGCCGGTACCAGGAATCGTAGGTCCACTGGGGAGGCGCGGCCCGCAGCTGACGAGCTAGCTCCAGGAAGTCCCGGTAGGGGACTCTCACGGTGAAACCTTCCCACTCCGGCTCCCGGTAGCCGCGCCAGACGTCATACTCCCGCACCCCGGCCCCCGGAGCCTTGCAGATCCGGCCGCCGGTAATCCGGTACTCGTCCAGCGCCCACCATGAGCCTACACCC
>CAYYZI010000596.1:0-1802 GCA_964475675.1 uncultured Geminicoccaceae bacterium | reverse complement strand
GGGGGGGGGGTGGGGTAGGGAGGAAACGCCTCAAGTCGGGTGTCACAGGGGAAATCCCATGAACGCGGTACCCTTATGCATCACTTCGGCGAATCGGGCAATAAAAAACTTGCGCTCTGATTGAATTTCTATCGGTCATTTAACTGAGTATTTGAGAAAGTTTCGCTAAAATTTTAGGAACATGCAGGCGACATTGTCCATGCGCCGCGAGTTGGCACTCGCAGGCCGGTGCGGTGGCTGCGGTGGCAGGCCTGTTCCCACGGTCCGGTTTCGCGGCCTCGGCCTCGACGAGGGCGTCCCGCAACTGTAGGATTGCGCATTCTTTCTTTCCGGATCCGGCCGGCTCGGAGGATCGCCCATGGACAAGGATGCTGCGCTGCTCGCGGCTCTGCGGGCGGCATCCGTTGGCGCTGACGACATTGCCCTGCCGGCAGAGCGCGTGCGCGCGCTGGGTGCCGCGCTCGGCCTGTCGGATGCGGCCTTGATCGAACATGTCGAGGCATTGAACCGGCGCGGGCTCCTGCGGTTGCGCTGGGGCGGGGACGTGGCGGTGACGCGGCAGGGTCGCGATCTGCTCGACGGCAGAGGACAGCCCCACGGCGGCATTCGGGTCGGCCCGGTCGGGCGCGATGTGATCATCCAGCAGGACAGCCCGGGTGCCACGGCCGGTCGCGGCGCCATCGGTGCCGGCGCCATCATCAACAGTGAGGTCGCGCGCAACGAGGCGCTGGGTGCTCTGGCCTTGGCCCTGGCCGAACTGCGCGGGCGCATGCAGGTGCTGGAAGGCGAAGCGCGGGAACGGGCCGAGCAGGTCGCGAAGACGGCGCAGGAACTCCTGCAGGGGCTGCAGAACGAAGAAGCGGAAGCAGCGACCCTGAGCGAGCAGCTCCAGAAGTTCGAAGCGGGAGTCGAGACTCTGGCGAATATGGCGATAGCGGCGCAGAAGCTGGGCTCGGTGCTCGCCGGATTGGTGCAGGCCGGGCGCAGGCTTGCCGAGTGGTGGGCGGGGACCGGAGGGTGAGCCTCTTCAACCGTCCCGCCTTCTACCTTCCGCGGGCACTCGGCCGGCCGCGCCCCCGGGCCGGGAACGAGCGAGAGCGCGGGGCACCGCGACGGGCCGATCACGAGGCCTGGCGAGAAGGTGTTCTGCGTGCGCAGGTGGACCATGAACGCGTGCCCGAAAGCAGGGTCCGGCATCGGCTTCTGGGCGGAAGCGATCCCCCCGCCGGCTGCATGCTGGTCACCGGCGAGCCCGGTGCGGGCAAGTCGATGCTGCTCGAAGCCTGGCTGGAGGAATGGGCCAGGGAGCGACCCGAACTCCGGTTGGGCCTCGCCGTTCCGGTGCTCGTGCGCCTCCGCGACGTATCGGGCGATGACACTCCCGCGCTGCTGAAAGAGACCGCGCCCGAAAAGCTGGCCGATCGTCTCTGGCAACATCGCCTGCCGGCCAGCGCCGGGATCCGCGAAGCCGTGTCTCCCTTCCATTCGCGCGATGGACGCCTGTGGCAGGCCGTCTGGCTTCTGGATGGTCTCGACGAGCTGCCCGAAGCCTTGCTCGACGAAGGGTTCCTGCGGCGGCTCGCGCATCTCCCCGGGCGGGTCTGCCTCACCTGCCGCACGGCCGTCGCCCAGAGCCACGGGCAAACGCTCGCGGCCTGCGTCGCTCCGGGCGAAGCCTACGAGCTGCTGCCGCTCACCGATGACGAGCAGCTCGACTATCTCCGAAAATGCCTTGCCGGCGACGCCGCGTTTGTTTCTTATGGCAATTGCTGTAGCCCTGGTTTCCTTAATGGTTGGCGAGG
>CAYYZI010000595.1:0-1804 GCA_964475675.1 uncultured Geminicoccaceae bacterium | reverse complement strand
ATCAATGAGCAAAGCCGGGCGATCGGCGACCTCGAAGGCACGGTGCGGGCAATTGACGCCAAGCTCGACCAGCACGGCGAGCGTCTGAATCATCATTCGAAACGGATTCGCAAGGTCGAAAACCGGCAACACTGGTACGCCGGCGCCGCCGCCACCATCGTGGCGATGATCAGTTGGCTTAAGGACAGGCTGGGACCATGAAAAAAAGCGAGCGTGTCGATATCTTGAATCCCGCCACCGGCCAGGTGCTGTTCAGCCATGAGGAGCTGGCATGCCCCGCCACCGGCATCGTCAAGCTGGCGCCCGACTTCGCCCGCGACCTGATGCTGCTGCGCCTGTCCTTCGGCCGGCCGATGATCGTCACCTCCTGCTGCCGGTCTGCCGCCTACAACGCCGAGATCGGTGGGCATCCGCGCAGCCTGCATGTTTACGACCATCCGGCCCACCCCACGGGCGGCACTTGCGCCATCGACGTGCGCCAGGGCGATGGCATCTACAACGCCGAGCTGATCGCCCGGGCGCTGGAAGCTGGCTGGTCGGTCGGAATGAAAACGCGTGTTTTCTTCCATCTCGATCGACGACGCTACGTCGGCCTGCCGCGCGTGCTGTTCGGCTATCCGCCCTAAGCGGCCGCGCGTTCACTGTTTCCCGGCCCGCCCAAGGCGGGCTTTTTCATGAAAGGAAAGGCCATGGATATCACTGACATTCTCATCGCCGTGATCGGCGTCGTGCTGCCGTTCGGCGTCGGCTTCATCGCCGGCCAGTGGAACGCGATCCGCAAGGCCGCTGCGGCCAGCCCCAACCCGTTCGACGACAAGCTCGTGGAGGCGGTCGAAAGCCTTGCTGAGAAGATTGTGCGCGCCAAGCTGGAAGCGCCTGACAAACCTTTGGGCGAAGGGTAGGGATCTGATGAACCTGCTCATCGCCGTGGGCGCCGGCATCATCCTGACGGCCGTCGTCCTGTGGTGGACCTTCCGCCAGGGCCGTCAGGTCGAGCGCGGTCGTGAGGCCGAGAAAGGGGTGAGGGATGCGAGCGAAGCTGCGAAGATCGATGAGCGTGTCCGCCGCGCTTCTGATGCTGAGCTTGACCGGCTGCTCGACCGCTCCCGGCGCTGACTGCGCCTGGGTGAAGCGGATCATCACCAGCCCCGATGATCAGCTTACGCGCCTCACCAAAGAGCAGATCGTCGCCCACAATCTCAAGGTCCGGAAATTCTGCCGGCGCTGAATGGCGCCGGCTTGTCGCGTGTCGTGACGGCCCTCCCCGAACTCGGCGGCCGGAGATGTCTGCCCATCCCCGGCCGCCGGTTTTTTCAGGCCCTGTCCACGGCGTCGGCCGCCGCCTCCAGCAGGCGGTGGAGCTTCGGTCCCGGCGGCGGCGGATCGAACCACACGAACTCGCAGAGCTGGGTGACCGCGTTCGCGGCGTAAACCACGCCCGAGAGCGTGTCGGCCGGGTCTTCGTCGGGCTCCGGCTCGCCGGTCGCCTCGTCGATCTCGACGATTCGGGCGATGAAACGCGGGTGTCGCGTGTGGATCAGATATTCGCGGCGTTGCCGGCCGGTCTCGCGCGCCGGCCCGTCGCCGACGATCCACTCGTCGCGCGGCCACTCGGGCGAGACGATGTCCTTTGCACCCAGCAGCTTTTCGATCGCCGCCATGTGCTTCGGGCGAATCTGGTGGCGCCCGGATGCCCAGGCCCGCACGGTGCGCGGATGCACGCCCAGCGCCCGGGCCAGCGCCGACTGCCATTCGTGGCCGTAAAGCGCCAGACCGAGGGCCCGGAATTCTTCCGTCGTCCAGG
>CAYYZI010000594.1:0-1804 GCA_964475675.1 uncultured Geminicoccaceae bacterium | reverse complement strand
GAGACCCTGCACGCCCGGGCGCTCGAGTGGGCGATGACCCGCGGCGCGCGCTCGGGCCGGGTCGCCTGGCAGTTCATCCAGGACCTGGCCGGCGAGCTGGGGGTGAAGTTTTAATATCTCGATCTGCCGCCGCGCTCGTACCAGCCCCGCGTGGCACCGACGATACGGGTCACCGAGAGCATCACCGGCACCTCGATCAGCACGCCGACGACCGTGGCCAGCGCGGCGCCGGACTGAAAGCCGAACAGGCTGATGGCGGTGGCCACGGCAAGCTCGAAGAAATTGCTGGCGCCGATCAGGGCCGACGGCCCGGCGACACAATGGGCGACGCCGAAGCGACGGTTCAGCAGATAGGCCAGCCCGGAGTTGAAATAGACCTGGATCAGGATCGGAACGGCGAGCAGCAGGATGACCAGCGGCTGGGCGACGATCTGGCCGCCCTGAAAGCCGAACAGCAGCACCAGGGTCGCCAACAGCGCCGCCAGCGCCAGCGGATGCAGGCGCGCCACCATCCGCCGCACGGCCTCTATCCCGCCCCGGGCCAGCAGGCGGCGGCGCAGGGCCTGGGCTACGGCGAGAGGCACGAGAATGTACAGCACCACCGACAGCACCAGCGTCTCCCACGGCACGGTGATCGCGGAAAGGCCAAGCAGCAGGCCGACAATGGGGGCGAAGGCGAAGATCATGATGCTGTCGTTCAGGGCTACCTGGCTGAGCGTGAAATTCGGCTCGCCGTCGCACAGCCGGCTCCACACGAAGACCATGGCCGTGCACGGCGCCGCCGCCAGGATGATCAACCCGGCGATATAGGAGTGAATCTGGTCGCCGGGCAGCCACGGCGCGAACAGATGGCCGATAAACAGCCAGCCCAGGGCCGCCATCGAGAACGGTTTCACCGCCCAGTTGATGAACAGCGTGACGCCCATGCCGCGCCAGTGTTCGCCCACACGGTGCAAGGCCCCGAAATCGACCTTGAGCAGCATCGGCACGATCATCAGCCAGATGAGTACCGCCACCGGCAGATTGACCTGAGTGACCGACAGGTCGCCCAGGGTTTCGAAAAGCGCCGGCCACAGGCGCCCGAGCCCGATGCCGGCGACGATGCAGACGGCCACCCATAACGAAAGATAGCGCTCGAATATGCTCAGCGACGCGGTGGCCGAGCGGCGCGCGGCGGTCCTATCGAGGACGGTCATGGCGTTTCCTCAAGCATGGCCGCGGTGATCGCCTGCAGATGGGTCCTGAAATCGTCCCGGTTACGGCTGTTGTGTGCAGCTTTGGCAAGCGCCCGGATGCGCCGTTGCAGAACCTCATAGGTACGGCGAAAGGCGGCACGGCGCACGCCCAGAGGCCCGATCACCGCGGCCGGATCGGGCAGCCCCCAATGGGCGGTCGCAGGGCGCCCCGGCCAGATCGGGCAGACCTCGCCGGCGGCCCGGTCACAGACAGTGATTACGGCATCCAGACCGGAAGCGTCAGGGTCGGCGAATTCATCCCAGCTTTTGCTGCGCAAGGTATCGGTCGCCAGCCCCTCGCCGCGCAGCAGATCAAGGGCCAGCGGATGCACCGCGCCGACCGGGTGGCTGCCAGCACTCACCGCCCGGATGCGGCCCTTGCCAAGATGGTTCAAAAGCGCTTCGGCCAGAATGCTGCGGGCCGAATTGCCGGTGCACAGGAACAGAACCGTGAACGGCCCGGCCTGCGCCTGATCGTCCTTGGCTCCGGTCATGAGCCGCAACAGACGGCCAGATTCTCGAGAAGCGGGGCGCAGATCTCGGCCCTGCCCTGACAGCAGTCTTCGGTG
>CAYYZI010000593.1:0-1806 GCA_964475675.1 uncultured Geminicoccaceae bacterium | reverse complement strand
AGGAATCCGTGGCGGCGCGCAGGCCGCTTGGCGGGTCGAGGCAAAACGAGGTGCGTCCATCGACAATTCGCGGTGTCCGACGCACAGCGGAGGTTTTGTGTGGAGCGTCGGTCGCAGAGCTCGGTTTCGAGAGGGGCGTGACCGGTGCGCAGCCTTTTTCCTCGACGTAGTGGGCCGTCCCTTCGGGGGGCAGCCCCTCGTCCACGGGCACATCGCGCTTTCCGGCACGCGAAGTGGCGTCTCGCTCGCCTGCTTCGACCGTATGGAAGGAAGGGCGCGTGCTAGGTCGAGACCTCCGGTTGGGGTTCGAGGAGCTCGCGCGCCCGTTGTGCGCGCCGAGCAGACGCTCTTCGTTGTCGGGCGAGCTTGTCCGCGCTCTTGCGCAGCGCCGCCGCGTGCCGTGCAACGTCCCGGCTGTGGCGTAGGTGGCCGGATGCGCTGCGTTCTGCCAAACGTGCGGGCGTGTAGACCGTGCCGCGGCGCCACAGGGCCCACAGCACTTGGGCCAGGCGCCGGGCGGTTGCGACCACAGCCACTCGTTTGCCTCGACGCTCGGCCACGTGCTGGCTCCACAGGACCAACGGGTCTTTGGACCTGGAGCGCAGCACCACCCAGGCCGCCTGCACCAGCAGTTTGCGCAACCGAGTGTTGCCTTGCTTGGTGATCGAGCCAAGCCGCCGTTTGCCCCCCGAGCTGCGTTCTCGGGGAACGAGGCCGAGGTAGGCCGATACCTGGCGCGCGTTCTTGAAGCGGTGCGGGTTGTCGATGACGCACAGGAAGGCCGCAGCCACCACCACCGCGACGCCCGGCACGGTCGAAAGGCGCTGGACGACATCGGTTTGTTCGACCAGCGCATGAAGTCGTTCTTCGACCTGGGCAATCTGCAGTTCGATGGATGGCAAGAGCTCGAGCAGGGGGGCTACGAGCTCGCGGCATTCCGAGGGGAGGTCCAGCTCGCGCATCATGGGCACGAAGTCCGCAGCCTTGCAGCGCGGCACCGTGACCAGGCGCGCCTGGAGAAGGGCGCGGCACTGGGTGACGTAGCGTGCGCGCGTGGAGACGAGCATCTCACGGACGGTCAGCAACTCCCGCACCTTGCGCGCGCGAGGGCTGAGCACGTGGGCCTTCGGGATGCGCCCTTCTTCGAGGGCCAGGGCCAGGATATCGGCGTCGATGCGGTCGTTCTTCTTGCCGTGTCGGCCGACGCCGAGTTGTCGGACGCGGGTGGTGTCCACGACGACGACCTCGTTGCCCCATTGTGTGAGGAGGTCGTGGACCGCCCAGGCGTCACGGCAGGCTTCGATGGCGACGCGCGCAGGTGGGGCTTGTGTTCCGAGGTCGCGGTGCAACTCGGAGATTCTCCGGACGGTTCGCCGGGCGACGACGGCGCCGTCGTGGACTTCGCTGAGGGTGGTCTTTCGTTTTCCGAGGTCGAGAGCTACAGTACGCATCGAGGCTCCTCCTGCTTTGGCTCCTACCACGACTGCGTCATTCGAACGCGCAGGAGTGTGCGGTTGTTCGCAGCCGCACGGAGGAGCCTCACCTTTTCGGTACATCGCCTCGGGCATCTCGACGCACACCTGTCGTACGAATCGCCCGGTCTTCGGGTCACGCGCCAGCCGGCGCCCGACTGGCTTCCGGCGCTCGTTCTCGTCCCGGGCCACATCATCGAATCTTTCCTGTTCCCGGAGCGCTGGAAGCACCGCCAGGCGGCGGCCGGCCGGTTGTCCTGTCGGCGGTGGTGTCCCCCAGTCGGGTTGCTGACCGCGCCGCGCCCCTTGCGGCGCAGGCGGAAGGCGGCGGTCT
>CAYYZI010000592.1:0-1808 GCA_964475675.1 uncultured Geminicoccaceae bacterium | reverse complement strand
GGACCAACGGCGAGGGCCAGCAGGGCCAGCGGACCGAGGAGGCGCACCGCCAGCTCCAGCGGCGCGCCGGTCCGCCGCGGCGGACCGGGGACCGCTGCGGCCAGGGTTTCGGTGTCAAGCGCGACAGCCATCGCTCACTCTCCCATCGCCCGCCGCAACTCGGCCGAGACCCGGCGGCAGGCTCCGGTATAGGCTGGTGACAGGCGAAACGCCTCGTCCCGCGGATAGGGGGCGTCGATCGGGATCTCGGCGGTGATGCGGCCGGGGCGCGAGGCCATCACCAGGATCCGCTGGGACAGGTAGACGCTCTCGTAGACGCTGTGGGTGACGAAGACCACCGTCCAGTTCTCGCGCGCCCACAGGCCCAGGAGCTCGTTGTTGAGCTTGAACCGGGTGATCTCGTCGAGAGCGGCGAAGGGCTCGTCCATCAGCAGCAGCCGGGGCCGAGTGACCAGCGCGCGGGCGATCGAGACCCGCATCTTCATGCCCCCCGAAAGCTCGCGCGGATAGGCTCCGGCGAACTCTTCGAGGCCGACCATGGAGAGCGCCCGCTCGACCTCCTCGCGAACCTCGTGCCGGCCGCGGCCCTGCAGCCGCAGCGGCAGCCGGACATTGTCGAACACCGTGGCCCAAGGCATCAGGGTCGGCTCCTGAAAGACGAAGCCGATATCGCCGCGGGCGATCTGCCGGTGCCAGACCAGCCGGCCGCGCGAGGGCCGGGTCAGGCCGGCGATCAGCCGCAGGACCGTGCTCTTGCCGCAGCCCGAGGGCCCGAGAAGGCTGACGAAGGCGTGCTGGCCGACCGTGAAGTCGAGGCCGTCCAGCGCCACCGTGCCGGTGGCAAAGGTCTTGCCGATGCCGCGCAGCGCGAACAGCGGCCCGGCGGCGCCCGCGGCTTCCTCGCCCTCGCCCGCGAGCGCTCGGTGCTCCACCGGTTCGATCACGGCCGCGCTCATTTTCCGAGCAGCCGCCGCTTGAGTTCGAGGCCGTGCCCCTTGTTGACGAAGGTCAGGGTGTAGCCCTGCCGGTAGGGAAGATCGGCCGGATACAGCCCCCAGCCCACCGCCTTTTCGAAGAAGCTCTGCCAGCGGACATCGGTCATCGCGCCGATCCCCAGGGTCAGCGCATCGCCCGAATCGACCAGCCCGTATTCGATCATGGCCCTGCGCGAAAAGGCGATCTGCGCATCGGTCATGTCCGGATTCTCGCGCTTGATGAGCTCGTTGCCGGGGGCGGGATCGCCATAGAGATAATGGTACCAGCCCTCGATCGAGGCATCGACGAAGGCCTGCACCACCTCCGGCCGCTCCTCGACCATCCGGCGCTTGACCTGGAGAATGGTCGAATAGGTGTCGTAGCCGGCATCGGCCATCAGCAGCACCACCGGCTTGAAGCCGCCGACCCGTTCGATGGCGAAGGGCTCGGAGCTGACATAGCCCTGCTGGACGCTGTCGGGATCGGCGACGAAGGGCCCCGGGTTGAAGGTGTAGGGACGCACCTGCGATTCCTCGAGGCCGAATTCGGCCTTCAGCCAGCGCCAGAAGGTCATGCGCCCGCCGGTGCTCAGGAACAGTTTGTGGCCGCGCAGATCCTCGAAGCTGCGGATGCCCGAGCCGGGATGGGCGAACAGCGCCTGCGGCTCCTTCTGGAAGAAGGCAGCGACGGTGACCACGGGGATACCCTGGGCGTCGAAGTTGAACTGGCTGAAGAGGTTGCCGCCCATGTTGAGGTCGATCTTGTCGGCTGCCGGCAGCTGGGCGTGGTTGACCTGGGGGCCGCCCTTGCGAATGGACGCCTCCAGCCCGTAT
>CAYYZI010000591.1:0-1818 GCA_964475675.1 uncultured Geminicoccaceae bacterium | reverse complement strand
CGGAAAATCGACCTCCATCACCAGCCGGTTGCCATAGGCGCTGCGGATCGCCACCGGCTCCCCATCCTCGACGCGGATACCGAACCCATCCCCGGCGAAGCCCGCCCCCAGCCGGGCGGCGAGAGCCGGGGCGAAGGCCGTGCCGTTGGCATTGTGGGCGGCGAGGAGGAGGCGCGGACGGCAGGAGAGCGCCGCATGTCGCACCACCTCCCGCCACGACAGCGGATCGAAATGGGCTGTCCCGACATCCGCCCGGAGGATCTCGTCGACTCCCTCGAAGGCCAGTTCCCCGGCTCGCGCACACAATGCCCCATCCCCGATCAACAGCAGCCGCAACGGACCTTCGAGCTCCTCGCGCAGCGCCGCCGCGGCGCCGACCATCTCGGCGGTGATCGGACCCGTCCGGCCCCCGACGTGATCGGCCACCACCAGAATGCCCGCCATCACCTAGCCTCCCCGTTTTTCGCGGATGATGGCGGCGATGCGGGCGGCGATCTCCTCGACGCTGCCCTCCAGCATTTCCGCCCGCTTCTGCTCCGGCACCCGCATCCGGCGCACACGAAAGGCCCCGCTGCCATCGAGCACCGCAGCCCCGTCGAGCACCGCGAGCGGCTTCTTTCGCGCCTGCTTGATCATCCGCATGGTGGCGTACCGCGGCGCGTGGATGCCGGTCTGGATGGCCAGCACCGAAGGAACCGGCAGGGTCAGGCGCTCGCGCAGCCCACCTTCGAGCTCGCGCAGGAGCTCGAGCTCCGCGCCACCTTCCCATTTCAGCGAGACCACGACCTGGACCAGCGGCCAGTCGAGAATGCCGGCGAGCAGTCCCGGCACGGCGCCATGCGCGAAATCGCCGGATTGAACCCCGGTCAGCACCAGATCCGGCTGCTCCTTCTCGACGATGCCGGCGAGCGCACGGGCGACCAATGCCGGCTCGGAAGGATCGAGCCCTTCCGCCCAGACCCGTACGGCACGCTGCGCTCCCTTGGCCAGCATGCGGCGCAGACTCGCCTCCGCATCCTCGGGTCCGACGGTGACGGCCACCACTTCGCCGCTCCCCCGCCCCTCGATCAGCAGCAGGGCCTCCTCCAGCGCCGCATCGTCCCACTCGTTAAGCACATGATCGACATCCGCGGGCCGTACATCGCGACCGTCGGGGGTGAAGGCGAATTCCTCGCCGAGTACCGCCGTATGCTTGCCGGCCACCAGAATGCGGGGACCGGTCTTTTGCGGGATTTCGTAGTCGGGCAGCGGCGCCGGTCGGAGCGGCTGCGGCGCCTCCCAGCGCATCGGTGCGAACGGCCGCACCGCCCGGGCCGGAGGCGGCGCCGTGGGCTCCGCGCGGCCCGCGGCCGGTTGCTGTGCCGGGGGCGATGGTGCCGGCTGCTTTGCAGCCGGAGGTGTCGAAGCATCCGGGATCGGCGGCGCGGAGGCATCCGAGGTCGGCGGCGGCGAAGCCGGTGCCGCGGCGATCAGCTCGCCGATGCGCGCGTCCAGCCGCTCGCTGATCCTTCGTGCCGCCGCATCGACGATGCGCTCCAGGAGATCGGGCAGATCCTCCGGCCGTAGCCGGCCCAGCTCCACCGCCTCGGCCACCAGCTCGGCCAGATCGCGGACCACGAAATCCTCTTCGTGCCCGCCCGTCTTGCGTGCGTCTTCGAACATGGCGAGGTCCTTGGGACAGCAGGTGACGAAGACGGCGATGCCGCCCAGCGAAGCCGCCTCCCGCAATCGATTTTCCGCGGGCTTTTCCCGCCCCGGATCGGGGGTCATCCAGATCTGGCCGCCACCGGCGCCGCAGCAGAACGAATTGTCCCGATT
>CAYYZI010000590.1:0-1822 GCA_964475675.1 uncultured Geminicoccaceae bacterium | reverse complement strand
ACCAGCAGGAAGACCATCCGCGACGGCGGTTCCTCGAGCATCTTGAGGAGGGCGTTGGCGGCGTTGCGATTGAGGCGGTCGGCTTCTTCCACCATCACCACCCGGTAGCCCGGCAGGGAGGCGGTGGTCTGCAGCCGCTCCAGCAAGGCGCGGACATCGTCGACGGCGATTTCCTCGCTGCGCCGCTCCGGCCCCTGGGCGATCCCCTTTTCCAGCAGATAGAGCTCGGGATGGGCGCCCTGCGCCACCTGCCGGAACAGGGGGCTGTCCGGGCGATGGCAGATCTGCCGCTGGCCGGGCTCCGCCAGCAGTTCGCGGGCGATGTGCCAGGCGAGGGTGGCCTTGCCCACCCCTCTCGGCCCCCGCAACAGCCAGGCATGCGGCATGCGGCCGCGGTCCACCGCCCGACGCATCCGCGCGAGCGCGTCGCCGTGGCCGAAGAGCCGCGGATTGTGCCGCGGTGGCAGCGGCTTGCCCCGTTCCCCGCTCATGCCTCCAGCCCGAACCTCGTCGCCACCTGCCGCCATATGCGCTCCGCCAGCCGCTCCTCGGGAAGGGTCGCATCGAGCACCAGGAAACGGTCGGGTTCGCGTCGCGCGAGCTCCAAAAAGCCCTCGCGGATGCGGACATGATAGGCGGAGCCCTTGGCCTCGAAACGCCCCTCCCCACCATCCGCCCGCCGGCGCCGGAGCCCGGTCTCGGGCGGCAGGTCGAGCAGCACCGTGAGATCGGGCACGAGCCCGGCGAGTGCCGGTTCCTGCAGGCGATCGACGAGATCGAGACCGAGCCCGCCGGCCAGGCCCTGATAGACCCGGGTGGAGTCGGCGAAGCGGTCGCAGAGCACCCACTTGCCGGCCATCACCGCCGGCCGGATCACCCGCGCCACATGGTCGCTGCGAGCCGCCAGGAAAAGATAGAGCTCGGCCAGCGGCAGCCATTTTTCCGCGGTCCCGTCGAGCAGCAGCCGGCGGATCGCCTCGGCGCCGGGCGTACCGCCGGGCTCGCGTGTCGACAGTTCGGCGATGCCCGCGGCGCGCAACCGCTGCGCCAGATGCCGGAGCTGGGTGGATTTGCCCGCGCCTTCTCCGCCTTCGAAGGTGATGAAGGGTGCAGGCCGCGCAGCGGCGCTCAGGACGCCCCCCAGACCAGATAGCCGAGGGCGCCGATGATGCGGCCGAGCATGCCGGCCTTGGCCACATCCGCGCCCGCCACCAGCGGCACCGTCAGGGGTTCGATCTCGGAGGCGGTGATGACCAGCTCTCCGAGCTTCTGGCCCTCGGCGACCGGCGCCGGCACCGGATTGTCGTAGCGCACGCGCACCTCGAGCGAGGCGCGGGCCTGACGCGACAGGGTGACGGCGACGAGATCGCGGGGAACGAGCGGCACCTTGTCCGCTTCTCCGAGCCAGACATCGGCCTCGACCACCGGCGCCCCCGCCTCGAACAGCCGGTATTCGCGAAACTCGCGAAACCCGAACTCCAGTAGCCGTTCGGCCTCGATCGCCCGTTGCCGCGCCGATTCGAGCCCGGCGACGACGAGAATGAGGCGCCTGCCGTCACGTTCCGCGGTGGCCACCAGACCGTAGCCGGCCTCCTTGGTGTAGCCGGTCTTCATGCCGTCGACGCCCGGCACCTTCTTGCGCAGCAGCGGATTGCGGTTGAACTGGCGGATCTTGTTGTATGTGAACTCGCGCTCCGAATAGAGCTCGAAATACTCCGGGAACTCGGTGATGATCCGCCGCGCCAGCACCGCCAGATCGCTGACGCTCATATAATGGTCGGGATCGGGCAGGCCGGTGGCATTGGCGAAGCTGCTGTTGGTG
>CAYYZI010000589.1:0-1822 GCA_964475675.1 uncultured Geminicoccaceae bacterium | reverse complement strand
GGGTGTTCGCGGTGCACAGCTGGATCGCCTTCAAGCGCCCCGGGGCGGCCGCCTTCGAGCGCTTCGAGGTG
Organism: uncultured Geminicoccaceae bacterium; assembly: GCA_964475675.1. Taxonomy (GTDB): domain Bacteria; phylum Pseudomonadota; class Alphaproteobacteria; order Geminicoccales; family Geminicoccaceae; genus JALSRW01. Next base: position 1,751 of record CAYYZI010000589.1, on the reverse strand, counting down.
GTCGGCTGGGGGGTCCGCCACGGCCTCCCGGCGGTACGCCGCAACATGCGCCCGGCCGATGCCTACTGGGCCGGCAATCCGCCACGGCTGCTGGCCGACGTCCGCGGCGCCGAGGCGGCAGCACTGATCCCCCGCATCGAACAGGCGGTGGCCGCCTATCCGCATCAGCGCGCCTATCGGAGCTGGCCCGGCCCCAACTCCAACACCTTCGTCGCCCATATCCTGAGGAATGTGCCCGAGATCGGCATCGAACTGCCACCGGAAGCGATCGGCAAGGACTATCTCGGGGCCATGCGCTGGCTCGCCCGCAGCCCCAGCGGCACCGGCCTGCAGCTCTCCTTCTGGGGCCTGTTCGGCCTGACCCTGGCCCGCGAGGAGGGAATCGAGCTGACCTTCATGGGCCTCAATTTCGGCATCGATCCCCTCGATCTGGCGCTCAAACTGCCGGGGCTCGGACGCCTCGCGCTGCGCTGACCCCGATCCCGAACCCTGCCGGGGAAAGGAGCTCATGCGACCGCTCGACCAGATCCTCGAAACCGTCCTCTATGTCGACGATCTCGATGCCGCCGAGGCCTTCTATGGCGGCGTGCTGGGGCTGGAGCGCACCAGCCGCCGTGAGGGGCTCTACCTGTTCTTCCGGGTCGGCCGTCAGATGCTGCTGCTGTTCGACCCCCGGGGATCGCGCCGCAATACCGTGTTGCCGCCGCACGGGGCCTCCGGTCCCGGCCATGTCTGTTTCCGGGTGGCCGAAGAGGAACTCGATGCCTGGCGCGCGCGGTTGGAGAGCCGCGGCGTCGCCATCGAACATCTCCAGCACTGGCCGTCCGGCGCCCGCTCGATCTATGTCCGTGATCCCGCCGGCAACAGCGTCGAGCTGGCACCGGCCCGCATCTGGGGTCTGCCCGAAAGCTGAGTTTTCCCGGGTTTTCCACAGGCTGCTCACGGCCCCTTAGATCGGCTGAGGCATGCCCTCAGCAACCTCTCCAGACGGCTCACTCCCGGTCTGGGCGCCAGGGCTCGTAATCGCCGTCGGCCGGCGGACGCTGCCCGCCGCGAAGCTGATGCCCGGGCGGCAGCCAGGCCTCGGCGGTGCCGCTGAGATTGGGCTTGTGCGGCTTTTCCCAGTATCGTGCCGGCAACGGCTGCTCGCTCGGCGGCTTGTCGATGGTGTGATGCAGCCAGGCGTTCCAGCCCGGCGGCACGCTGCTGGGCTCGATCTCGCCGCTGCCGGCATAGAGCACCCAGCGCCGCTGTCGGCGCCAGTCCCGTGCCCGCCTTTCCCGGTAGTAGCGATTGCCGAACTCGTCCTCGCCGACGAATTCGCCCTTGCGGCGGATCAGAAGCTGCGTGCCGAGACGGTTCCAACTGAGCCAGGCGAGCACGGTGCCCTCCGCGTGAGGCTGCATTCCGGGGGCGCACTATGGCCCCTCCCCCGGCTTCCGTCCAGCCGCCGGCAGCGCGGCGCGAGCGCGCAGCCCGCCCGCAGGCGCCGCTGCCGGCGCCATCCGCCGCCCGGATCGGTATGCCCGCGGAAGACCGCCGCTGTGGACAACCGGGGATTGTGATCCGCCATCATCGGCGCTGATCCCCCGTCAGCGAACACCGCTCGTTCGGCTACCGCCGCGCTGACCTTGAGACAATCTCAGTCGCCGCTGGAGCCCGCGGCGCGATCTCTGGAGCGGCGGCGTCCACGACATCGGCGGCGAATTGTGGCATTTGGGCGACATGGCACATTTCGTAAGGTCTTTACC
>CAYYZI010000588.1:0-1834 GCA_964475675.1 uncultured Geminicoccaceae bacterium | reverse complement strand
ATGCGCTCGGCGATTTCGGTCATGGTGTCGAGATTGTAGCCGGGCGGCGGCAGGATCATGCCGAAGACGAGATTGCGGTTGCCTTCCGGCAGATATTCGAGCTTCGGCAGGTAGCGCCAGGCGAAGCCGCCGGCGAGAAGGGTGATGCTCGCCACCAGCAGTAGCGCCAGGGCACGATTGGCGACGATCTGGCCGAGAAAGGCGGTGAGCAGCCGGGCGAAGCCGCGGGCTAGGGGATCGATCAATGGAATGCGCCGCCCTGCTGCCTGCCTGCCGGCATCGCCGCCCAGGAGCTGCCGCGACAGTGCCGGGATCACGGTCATCGCCACCGCCAGCGACAGCAGCACCGAAACCGAGATGGCCACTGCGATGTCGCGGAAGAGCTGCCCCACCTCGAGCTGCATCACCAGGATCGGCACGAACACCAGCACCGTGGTCAGGGCCGAGACCAGAATGGCTCCCCATACCTGCCGTGCGCCTTCGAGAGCCGCCTGGAAGGGTGGGCGGCCGAGCTGGCGCAGCCGGTAGATGTTCTCCAGCACGACGATCGCCGCATCGACCACCATCCCCACCGCGAAGGCGATGCCGGCCAGCGAGATGACGTTCAGGGAACGGCCGGTGAAGGCCATCACCACGAAGGTGGCGACCACCGAGACCGGGATCGACAGCACGATCACCAGGGTGGCCGCGAAGGAGCGCAGGAAGAGATAGAGAACGAGTGCCGCCAGCGTGCCGCCGACATAAATGTTCTGAACCACGAGATCGATGGCGCTGTTGATGTAGACGGTCTCGTCATAGACCTGCCGCAGACGCAGTCCGGCAGCCGGCAGAGGTCCCGCCTGCAGCTCGGCGACCGCCTCGCGGATGCCGGCCATGGTATCGATGACGTTGGCGCCGGTCTCGCGGGTGGCGTTGAGGGCCAGCGCCGGTTCGCCGAGAAAGCGGATGCGGGCGACCGGGCGGCGATAATCGAAGCGGACGGTGGCGATGTCGCCGACGCGGATGCGCGCCACCCGCCCGGTCTCGGGGTCGACCATACTGCGCACCAGCACCGCCGCGACCTCCTCGGGCGCGTCGAGATTGCCGTCGATCCGCACCAGGTAGCGCCGCTTGCCCTCCTCCACGGCGCCGGCGGTCAGGGCGATGTTGGCCTCGCGCAGCGCCCGCACCACATCGCCCGCGGTCAGCCGGTAGAGGGCGAGACGCTCCGGTGCGATCACCACCTGCAGCTCGCGTTCGCCGCCGCCGAACAGATTGACCTGGGCGACCCCCGGTACCCGTTCCAGCCGGGTCTTGACGGTGTTCTCGAGAAAATCACCGAACTCGTGGATCGGCCGCTCGTTGCCCGCCGCCCGGGTGACGATGAACCAGGCGATGGCATTGTCCTCGTTGCCGGCGGTCGAAAGCCGCGGCTCGTCGGCCTCCGCGGGATAGCCGCTGACCTGATCGAGACGGTTGGAGACCAGCAGCAAGGCCCGGTTCATGTCGGTTCCGATGCGGAACTCGAGGCTCACCCGGGCGCGGCCGTCATAGGCCGTGCTGGTCATCTTCTCGACCCCTTCGAGGCCCTTGAGGGCCTCTTCCTGACGGGTGACGATCTCCCGCTCGACCTCTTCGGGAGCGGCACCGGGCCAGGCCGTCTTGATCGAGATCACCGGCCGGCGGACATCGGGGGCGAGCTGGATCGGAATGGTCCGCAGCGCCACCCAGCCCAGCAGGACGATCAGCGCCACCGCGGCGAGAACGGCCACCGGCCGTTCGAGGGCGATGCGGATGAGATTCATCCCTCGCCCTCACCGCCCGGCGGCTCGGTGGTGACCTCCGGGTTCTCCAC
>CAYYZI010000587.1:0-1846 GCA_964475675.1 uncultured Geminicoccaceae bacterium | reverse complement strand
TGATCATGCTGTCGCTCAACATGGTGATCATCGCCTCGATGATCGGCGCCGGCGGCCTCGGCTACGACGTGCTGGCCTCGCTGCGGCGGCTGGACATCGGCCGCGGCCTGGAGGCCGGGGTGGCGATCACGGTGCTGGCCATCGCCCTCGACCGGCTGAGCCAGGCCGCCGCCACCCGCGGCGAGCGGCTGCGCCACGACATGGGGCGGCGGTTCGTCGATCGCGGCTGGCTGCTCACCGGCGCCGGCCTGCTGGCGCTGCTGACCATGGCCATCGGCAGGGAAGTGCCGGTGGTCGCCAGCTACCCGCAGGAGCTCGAGGTGTCGACCGCTCCCTACTGGGCGGCGCTGGTGAAATGGATCAACATCAACTTCTTCGACCAGCTCGAGGCCTTCAAGACCTTCCTGGTGCTCAATCTGCTGGTGCCGGTCAAGCGCTTCCTGCTGGCCCAGCCCTGGCCCTGGGTGGTGATCCTGCTGGCGGCGCTGGGGCTGCGGCTGGGCGGGCTGCGCCTGGCCCTGACGGTGACCGGCTTCGCCATGTTCATCGTCCTGACCGGATTCTGGACCAAGGCCATGATCACCGTCTATCTGTGCGGTCTGGCGGTGGTCATCGCCGCCCTGATCGGTATTCCACTCGGCATTCTCTGCGGGCTCAACGAGCGCCTGTGGCGGTTCGTGCAGGGGGTGATCGACACTCTCCAGACGCTGCCCTCCTTCGTCTATCTGATTCCGGTGGTGATGCTGTTCCGGGTCGGCGATTTCGCCGCCATGATCGCCGTCATCCTCTATGCGGTGGCGCCGGTAATCCGCTACACCGCCCATGGCATCCGCAGCATTCCCCCGCAGCTCGTGGAGGCCGGCACCACCAGCGGCTGTACGCCGCGCCAGCTCCTGTTCAAGATCCGCCTGCCGCTGGCCCTGCCCGAGATCCTGCTGGGCATCAACCAGACCATCATGCTGGCCCTGTCGATGCTGGTGATCACCGCCCTGGTGGGCACCCGCGACCTCGGCCAGGAGGTCTACATCGCCTTGACCAAGGCGGATGTCGGCCAAGGGCTGGTCGCCGGTCTGTGCGTGGCGGCCATCGCCATGATCGCCGACCGGCTGATCGGCGCCGGCAGCACCCACATGAAACAGCGTCTGGGTCTGGCACCATGACCGCAACCGGCGATCCCCGGGCCCGCGCCGCATCGCTGCCCATCTGGCGGGGACCGGTCGCGCCCGAGCCCCTGGGCGGCGGCATCACCAATACCAACTTCCTGGTACGCGACGGCGGCCGCAGATACGTCGTCCGGGTCGGCGAGGACATCCCGGTGCACGGGGTGATGCGCTTCAACGAGCTGGCCGCCAGCCGGGCCGCCCATGCCGCCGGCATCTCCCCGGCGGTGGTCCATGCCGAACCCGGCATCCTCGTGCTGGAGCACATCGAGGGCCGCACCCTGGAGCCGGAGGATGTCCGCGCCCGGCTGGAACAGGTGGTGGCGCTCGTGCATCGTGCCCATCACGAGATCCCCAGGCATCTGCGTGGCCCGGCCCTGGTCTTCTGGGTGTTCCACGTGGTGCGCGACTATGCCCACACCCTCGAGGAGGGCGGCTCGCGGCTGCGCCATCGGCTGCCCGAATTCCTGGCCATGGCCGAGCGCCTCGAAAAGGCGGTGGGCGCCATCGAGCTGGTCTACGGCCACAACGATCTGCTGGCCGCCAACCTGATCGACGATGGCAGCCGGCTGTGGCTGATCGACTGGGATTATGCCGGCTTCAACTCGCCCCTGTTCGATCTGGGCGGACTGGTCTCCAACAACGAGCTCTCCGCCGCGGAGCGCGATCGCGTGCTGGAGCTCGAT
>CAYYZI010000586.1:0-1846 GCA_964475675.1 uncultured Geminicoccaceae bacterium | reverse complement strand
CACACAGATGCAACGAGACAGACCTTGCAGCACTTGATGTCGAAGAACTTCTCGGCCCCCAGATCGGCCCCGAAACCGGCTTCGGTGACCACGAAATCGGCGAGTTTGAGGGCGGTGCGGGTGGCGATCACCGAATTGCAGCCATGGGCGATGTTGGCGAAGGGTCCGCCATGCACGAAGGCCGGATTGTTCTCGAGCGTCTGCACCAGATTGGGCATCAGCGCATCGCGCAGCAGCACGGTCATCGCCCCTGCGGCCTCGAGTTCCCGCGCCAGCACCGGCTTGCGGTCGCGGGTGCGGGCCACGATCATGCGCCCGAGGCGCGCCTCCAGATCGGCGAGATCACGGGCCAGGCAGAACACCGCCATCACTTCCGAGGCCACGGTGATGTCGAAGCCGTCCTCGCGGGCGAAACCGTTGCCGACCCCGCCGAGACCGACGGTGATCTTGCGCAGCGCCCGGTCGTTCATATCCACCACCCGGCGCCAGGTGATACGCCGGGTGTCGATGCCGAGACCGTTGCTCCAATAGACATGGTTGTCGACCATCGCCGCCAGCAGATTGTTGGCGGCACCGATGGCGTGGAAATCGCCGGTGAAATGGAGATTGATGTTCTCCATCGGCACGACCTGGGCGTAACCGCCGCCGGCGGCCCCGCCCTTGAGGCCGAAGCAGGGGCCGAGACTGGGCTCGCGCAGGCAGATCATGGCCTTGCGGCCGATGCGGTTGAGCCCGTCGCCGAGCCCCACAGTGGTCGTCGTCTTGCCTTCGCCGGCAGGGGTCGGGGAGATGGCGGTGACCAGCACCAGCTTGCCGTCGGGACGATCGGCGAGGCGGTCGATGAAATCGAAGTCGATCTTGGCGATCCAGCGGCCGAAGGGATGCAGCGCCTCCTCGGGAATGCCCAAGCTCGCGGCGACCTCCCCGATCGGCCGCATGGCGGTGCTGCGCGCGATTTCGATGTCGCTCTTCATTTCGCCCACGGTGCTCTCCCCCTGCTCGCGCTGGCCTCCGAATGCGGCGGCAGAATCGACGGCGGCAGCACTGCCGGCTAGTGCCGAAAACGTCAATGGCTTGCGAGAAAAGGTCGCCCGCGGATACTCAGCGCATCAGCACGTAGGTTCCGGGCGCCGGCATCAGCGGCGGCAGGCCCGCTTCCGGCGCCCCCATCGGCGGCGGTGCGGTCGGTTGGCCGCTGCGCTCGGCCAGCCAGGCCCACCAGGCGGGCCACCAGGAGCCCTCGCGATACTCGGCCAGCGCGGGCCACTGATCGGGCGGAATGTAAGGCTCGTCCTCGGGCATCGTCCGGATCCGGAAATGGCGTCCGGGATGGCCGGGTTCCGAGACGATACCGGCATTGTGCCCGCCCGAGGCCAGCACGAAGGTGACTTCGGTGTCGGTCAGGAGGCGGATCTTGTAGACCGACTGCCAGGGCGCGATATGGTCGCGTTCGGTGCTGACCACGAAGATCGGCACACGAATGTCGGTCAGCACCACCGGTCGCCCCTCGACGGCGTAGCGGCCCCGCGACAGGCGGTTCTCGAGGAACAGGTGGCGCAGATATTCGCTGTGCATGCGCGCCGGCATCCGCGTCGCATCCTTGCTCCAGGCCATCAGATCGGTGAGCTCCTCGCGCTCACCGAGCATGTATTCGCGCACCATCCGCGACCAGATGAGGTCGGCGGAACGCAAGAGCTGAAAGGTGCCGGCCATCTGCCGGGCATCGAGATAGCCCTGGTCCCACATCATGTCCTCGAGCCAGGCCAGCGCACTCTCGTCGATGAACAGCATGAGCTCGCCGGCCTCGGTGAAATCGGTCTGGGCGGCGAACAGGGTCAGGCTCTCG
>CAYYZI010000585.1:0-1850 GCA_964475675.1 uncultured Geminicoccaceae bacterium | reverse complement strand
GGCCTGTTCCTGGCCATGCAGTACCCGGTGGAGATCCCCGGCGTTTCCAACATGTATTTCCTGCGCCAGGCGATGAACGCGGTGCGCAAGGCGCGTGGCGAGCCGGAGATCCCGGCCGGCGCCTTCATGAGGATGCTGCGCGAGAAGGCGAAGCTCGTGGGCATGCGCGAGGAGCTGATCCGGCGCGACGTCAACGCCGCCTTTTCCGGCGGCGAGAAGAAGCGCAACGAGATCCTGCAGCTGGCCATGCTGGAGCCGAAGCTGGCCATTCTCGACGAGACCGACTCCGGCCTCGACATCGACGCCCTCAAGGCGGTGGCCGAGGCGGTCAACAGCCTGCGCGCCCCCGAGCGCTCCTTCCTGGTCATCACCCACTACCAGCGGCTCCTGAACTACATCGTTCCCGACCGGGTGCATGTGATGGTCGGCGGACGCATCCGCCGCTCCGGCGGCAAGGAGCTGGCGCTGGAGCTCGAGCAGCGCGGCTACGAACAGTTCGCCGCAGAGGCGGCCTGAGGAGCCCGGCATGGCTGCAGCCAAGCGCATGATCGAACCCGCGCCCTTCTACGGCGAGCTCTTCGCCCGCGAACGGGCGCGCCTGCCCGGCAGTGGCAGAGCCGAGCTCGACCGGGTGCGGCAGGAGGCCTTCGCCCGCTTCTTCACCCTCGGCCTGCCCACCCAGAAGGCCGAGGCCTGGAAATATTCGCCGATCGCCCGTCTCGCCAATCGCGAGATGGATCTCGCCCGACCGGCGGTGCCGCGGCTCGAGGAGGTCTCGACCTGGTTCGGCGGCGGTCCGACCGCACGGCGGCTGATCTTCGTCAACGGCCATCTGGTGCCCGGCCTCAGCCATGTGGGCGGCCTGCCGCAAGGCGTGCGGGTGATGGGCCTGGCACGGGCCATCGAGGAGATGCCGGAGAAGGTGGCGGAGGCGCTCGCCGGCTGCGATCCCGATCGCAGCTTCAGCCAGCTCAACGCCGCCCTCACCCAGTCCGGCGCCTGGATCGAGATCGCCGACGGGGTGCAGCTCGAGGAGCCGCTGCAGCTCCTGTTCGTTCATGAGGGCGCCGATTCGGCGGTGATGACCCATCCCCGCATCCTGCTGCGTCTGGGCGAGGGGGCGCGCCTGCATCTCCTCGAGACCCATGCCGGCACCGGCAGCGGCCACTGTTTCGTCAATCTGGTCTGCCAGATGGAGCTGGCGGATCGGGCCGAACTGCGGTTCGACCGCCTCCAGCTCGGCGCTCCGGGCACCAGCCTGCTGGGGCGCAGTGTGATGCGCATGGGGGCCGGAACGCGGCTGAAGCAGACCGCGATCGCCCTCGGTGGCGGCTTTCTGCGCAACGAGACCGAGCTCGAGCTGTGCGGCGAGCAGGGCGAGGGGATCCTCAACGGCCTCTACATGCCGCGCGGCGAGGAGCATGTGGACACCCTCATCCGCATCCATCACCGGGCCGAGAACTGCCACAGCGACCAGTTCTACAAGGGAGTGGTCGAGGACCGTGCCCAGGCCGCCTTCGCCGGCAAGATCATCGTCCATCGCGGCGCCCAGAAGACCAACGCCTACCAGGCCAACAACAATCTGCTGCTGTCGGACCGGGCCGAGGTGGACAGCAAGCCCGAGCTCGAGATCTACGCCGACGACGTCAAATGCAGCCATGGCGCCACCTGCGGCGATCTCGACGCCGCTGCGCTGTTCTATCTGCGCGCGCGCGGTCTGCCCCGCGAGGTGGCGAGTTCGCTCTTGGTCTACGCCTTCGCCAACGAGCTGATCGAGCGCATGGCCGACACCCGGCTGCAGGCGCTGCCCCGGCATGCGGTGCGCGACCGGGTGCCCGCCCCACGGCCGC
>CAYYZI010000584.1:0-1850 GCA_964475675.1 uncultured Geminicoccaceae bacterium | reverse complement strand
ATCCGCGCGATCCCCGAGCATCTCTTTCACGCCGCCCGGGCCGACGGCGCCGGCGGGCTGGCCATCGTCCGCCACATCACCCTGCCGGCGATCCGCTGGCCGCTTTCCTTCATCACCGTCTACCAGACCCTCTCGCTGCTGGTGAGCTTCGAGTACATCTGGCTGATCACCGATGGCGGTCCCTTCTACGACACCACCGTCTATGCCCTGTACGTCTACAAGCGGGCCTTTGAGAGCGGCCAGTACGCCTATGGCGCGGCGCTGGCCCTGATGCTGGTGCTGCTGGGCATCGCCCTGGCGCTCTTGATGTGGCGCTTTTTCGACATGAAGCGGCTGCTGCAGACGCCGCGCATCGAGGTGCACTGACATGGCCCGCGCCGCCCGCACCAGCGGTCGCGAATGGGAGGCCCTGGCCCGCCGCTCGCGCATCCGCCGCACCACCAGCCAGTCGCTGCTGATCGCCTTTCTGGTGGCGGTCTCGCTGCCCATCATCCTGCCCTATTTCTGGATGTTCACGATCTCCGTCTCGGCGCGGACGGGCGGCGTCGAATCGGTGGTGCTGTGGCGGGCCTCGGCGGTCCTGGTACCGGCGGTGGTGGGCTTCGGCATCCTGCGCCTGTTCACCGAAAGCCGCCGCCAGTTGCTGACCGGGGCGGCGGCGATCACCGGGATCGCCCTGCTCGCCCTCTTGATCCTCGTCGGCCGCGACCTGCATCTGCAGAACTACCGCTTCCTGGTCGATCCCAACATCGTCGAGGAGCTGCGCGGGGAGGCCACCACCGCCGCCCAGTTCCCCTCGGTCTGGACCGCCTTCCGCAACTCCCTGGCCCTCGCCCTGACCCAGACCGTGCTGGTGCTGTTCGTCTCCACCCTGGCCGCCTACTATCTGTCGCGCTTCCAGTTCCCGGCCCGCGGTGGCCTCCTGCAGGGGCTGCTGGTGCTGCACGCCTTCCCGGCGATGACCCTGATCATCCCCATCTTCCTGCTGATGTACTGGGTCGGCCTGCTCGACACCCTGACCGGCGTCATCCTCGTGATCACCACCCTCGAGCTGCCCTTCTCCATCTTCATCATGAAGGGTTTCTTCGACGCCGTTCCCTGGGACATCGAGATGAGTGCGATGACCGACGGCGCCTCGCGCCGGCAGGCCTTCGTTCAGGTGGTGCTGCCCCAGGTCAAGGTGGGCATGCTGGCGGTGGGGGTGTTCGCCTTCATCAAGGGCTGGGAGGAATACGTGTTCGTGCGCACCCTGCTGTTCGAGAAGCAGAACTGGGTGATGAGTCTCTACATCTTCTGGGTTTCGGAGGACATCATGGGGGTCGATTACGGCATCGTCGCCGCGGTCGCCGTCTTCTACATCCTTCCCAGCATCATTCTGTACATCTTCTGCCAGAAGTTCCTGGTGCAGATGTCGCTGGGCGGGATCAAGGGCTGACAGATGGCACACATCGAGCTCAAGAAGATCCGCAAGCAGTGGGGCGATGTGATCGCCGTCGACGATATCGATCTGGTGATCGAGGATGGCGAGTTCGTCGCCATTCTCGGCCCCTCGGGCTGCGGCAAGTCGACCACCCTGTTCATGCTGGCCGGCATCTACATGCCCAGCTCCGGCCAGCTCCTGTTCGACGGCACCCCGGTCAACGAGGTCGAGGCCCGCGACCGCAATGTCGGCATCGTCTTCCAGTCCTACGCCCTCTATCCCCATCTCGATGTGCGCCGTAACATCATGTTTCCGCTCAAGTTCAAGGGGGTGCCGCGCAGCGAGGCGGCACATCGCGCCGAGGAGGCGGCGCGGCTGGTGCATGTCGAGGAGCTGCTGGGGCGCATGCCCTCCCAGCTCTCCGGCGGCC
>CAYYZI010000583.1:0-1863 GCA_964475675.1 uncultured Geminicoccaceae bacterium | reverse complement strand
GATTGCATCCCCGGCCGTCTCCGCGACTTACCTATTTATAGACGGTTTGAGCAATGCACCATGATCTGCATCCAGCAACTTTAATGTCAGCAGGGATAACCATAAATAGGTAGGCAGCGGAATAGCCGGGGTTAGTTTGATTGATTCCAGTTCTGCAATCATGCGACGAGTCGTGGCTCGAAGTTCCAGATCGTCCGGCATGGCTGCAATGACAATGGGACGAATCGTGTCCATATCTTCCAGCAACCGGTTGATGGCATCTCTCAGGCTCATGAGGATGGCCTGAATTCCGTCTTATTCATAGATTCGGCAGGCTCTCAGGCCGGACTATTCATGAACAGTCCGGGTTAGGCCTGCATGGAACGGATACGCTCAGCCTCGACGGCCAACAGCGTGTCGACCTGTTTCAAGTCAGCGCTTGAACTGCCGGAAGCTACCTGCTGACGTAATAGAGAGCGCAGTTGTTCGATGTCCTGAATCAGTTGGCGGGGCGGACTATCGCCTGCTTCGATACAATGCATGGCTTCATCAAGCAAAGAGACGCTCTCTTCAAGCGTATGCCATGCCTCTTCCATGGGGTGTCTCGCGGTATCCGAACGGGCCTCGCTGGCAACCTGCACTTGATCAATTTCAGATTCCAGCATTTTTCCGAACACGCCACCGGACCAGGGTGGCCAACGCCCCGGCGAAGCCGGTGCCCTTGTCGTTGGTGTTGCCGGCGAGCGGCGCTTGCAGGGTGAGTCCATCTACGCCGAAGTGGTGGACGCGGATGCCGATGGCTTGACTCAGGGGGATGTGCTCGGCGAGGTAGCGATCCAGTGGGTGCATCGTGCGGGCCTCGTTCCTTAGGTCTGCCGTCCATCCTACCCGGCGGCGACGAGCACCCGCAACCGCCGCTCAGGAGGAGGGCGGCGCTGTGCTAAACTCCCGGCCACGATCGCCCAGGGGGCGGCAACGGGGAGTGAGTATGGATTTCAAGACGGCCGATCTCTGTGATCAGTACGCCGATGTGCTACAGGTCGCCGACCCGATCTTCGCTGATTACGGCGGCGATCTCGCCTTCGGCGGCGAAATCGTCACGCTCAAGGTGTTCGAGGACAACTCGCTGGTGCGCGCAGCCTTGCAGGAGCCGGGCGCTGGCCGCGTACTGGTGGTCGATGGCGGCGGCTCGATGCGCTGCGCGCTGCTCGGCGATCAGTTGGCCGAGTTGGCCGAGAAGAACGGTTGGGCCGGAGTGGTGGTCTACGGTTGCATCCGCGATGCCGCCGACATCGCCGAGATCGGCATCGGGGTCAAGGCGCTGGGGACCCATCCGCTCAAGAGCATCAAGCGCGGGATCGGTGAACGTGATGTGCCGGTGCGCTTCGCCGGCGTGACCTTCCGGCCCGGTCACTGGCTCTACGCCGATGAGGACGGTATCGTCGTCGCCGAACGGGCGCTGGTGTGAGCCGGCGCCGCCCACCATGATTGCCTGCCGACCATGAAGACCATCTCGCAGCGTATCGCCGAAGAGCTCGCCGTGCGCGAGCCCCAGGTGGCGGCCGCCATCGCTCTGCTGGACGAGGGCGCCACGGTGCCGTTCATCGCCCGTTACCGCAAGGAGGCCACCGGCGGCCTGGACGATACTCAGTTGCGCCGGCTCGAGGAGCGGCTGCGCTACCTGCGCGAGCTCGACGAGCGCCGCGCGTTCATCCTCGAGAGCATCGAGGCGCAGGGCAAGCTCACCGAGGCGCTGGCCCAGGCCATCGACGCGGCCGAGACCAAGACCGAGCTCGAGGATCTCTACCTGCCGTACCGCCCCAAGCGCCGCAACAAGGCCCAGATCGCCCGCGAGGCGGGCCTGGAGCCGTTGGCCGAGGTGCT
>CAYYZI010000582.1:0-1867 GCA_964475675.1 uncultured Geminicoccaceae bacterium | reverse complement strand
CGATCGTCGGCGGCCTGCCTCAGGCGCTGTCCCGGCTGCAACTGCCACAGCTCGAAGCCGACATGCTCCCAGCCGGCGCTTTCGGGGGTGATGCGATGAACGAGCCCGTCGCCATCGGGGCCTCGGTTCTTCCGGAGCAGATCCGCCATCAATTCCTCCCTCTGCCGGCTCAGCCGGCGCTGTCGGCCGCCGCCCGGGCCTCCTGCCAGAGATCGATCAGCCGCCGGTAGCGGGCGGCCATGTCGGCGATCGCACCGTCCTCCTCGATCTCGCCCCGGAACCAGCGCTCCGCGGCATTGCCGAAGATCGTACGACCGACCGCGAAGCCCTTGCAAATGGAATGCCGCGCGGCACGCGCGAAACTCGCCGCCAGAGCCGCTTCCGGGGCGTCCAGTCCGAGCAGCAGGACGCCGCGGCACCAGGGGTCGTGCTCCTCGATGACCGCGGCGATGGCCCGCCAGGCGGCATCATTGCCGGGATCGGGAAGCTTCCACCAGTCGGGCAGAATGCCGAGCTCGTAGAAGCGGGCCAGTGCCCGCGCCAGGGTATGCTCGTCCACCGCCGCCTCGGAACGGTCCGGGATCACCTCCAGCAGCAGCTCGTGGCCGGTCCCGCGTGCCGCCTCGAACAGGGCCAGCAGCCGCTCTTCCTGGACCGCGCGCAGTTCCTCCGGATCATCGGGATGATAGAAGACCAGGCATTTGACGCAGTGGCCGGTGGGCCATTCGCGCAGACGGGTGCCGAGATCATGGGCGTCGTCGAAGCGCAGCGGCACCGCTCCGGGAAGCTCGATGGGACGGCCGATCCAGCAGTTCATGTCGGCCGCCCGGGCCAGCGCATCCGCGGCATAGCGATCGTCCAGCAGCACCCCCATATCGCTGCGGCCGGCGGCGGCCCGGGCGGCCGCTTCCAGCGCCAGCTCCTTGAAGCGCGAGATCTCCGCGGCGCCGCGGCCGCTGCGTTCGGCCAGCTCCTCGAACTGGCTGCGATGGTCGGCGGCGAAGGCCAGCAGCTGTGGCCACTGGCGGCTGCGGGTGGTGGCCCAGTGGATGTGTTCGATCCGGCGGTCCTTGCGGAGCTCCCGCTCGGGGCTGCCGTGGCGCAGGAACCAGTCGAGCTCGGTCCAGCTCGGCACCGCCGGGGCGCAGCCGTGCCGGGATACCGCGAAGGCGCCGCAGGCATTGGCGAAGCGCAGGGAATCGGTGAGCGGCAGTGCCCGCAGATAGCCGCGCAGAAAGCCGCTCATGAACGCATCGCCGGCGCCCAGCACATTGTAGACCTCGACCGGAAAGCCGGGTCCGTGCACGCCCTTTTCGAGGTCGTCCGGGATCTCCCCGGGAAAGGCGGTGCAGCCCATCGGCCCGCGCTTGACGACGATCAGCGCCTCCGGCGCCAGCTCCCGCAGTCGCCGTACCGCCGCCAACGTGTCGGTGGTACCGCCGGCGATGTGGATCTCCTCTTCGGTACCCACCACCACGTCGCATTCGGGGACGATGCTCTGCAGATGGGCGGTCACCCGGTCGTCGGCGATGAACCGCTCCTCGCCCAGCCCGTGGCCGGTCAGGCCCCAGAGCACCGGCCGGTAGTCGATGTCGAGCACCACCCGGGCATCGTGGCGGCGCGCCAGCCGCATCGCCTTCCGGGAAGCAGCGTCGAGGTTGGCGCGGCTGAAATGGGTGCCGGTGACCACCACCGCCCGCGCCGAAGCGATATAGGCTTCGTCGATGTCCTCCTCGGTGAGGGCCGCATCGGCGCAGTTCTCGCGGTAGAAGATGAGAGGAAAACTCTGCTTGTCGCGGATGCCGAGGATGACCAGCGCGGTGAGCCGCCGGGGATCGGTGATCACGAAACGGGTATCGACTCCCTC
>CAYYZI010000581.1:0-1877 GCA_964475675.1 uncultured Geminicoccaceae bacterium | reverse complement strand
GTCATGGTCGGCTGCATGGTGGGCACCAGCCTGGCCATGGCGCCCGCCTTCCTGGTGGCCCAGGGTGCCGATTTCGTCGATCTCGACGGGCCGCTGCTGCTGGCCCGTGACCGGGTGCCCGGCATCCCCTACGAAGGCAGCCGCATGCTGCCGCCACCACCCGAACTCTGGGGCTGAGCCGGCAGGGGCTCCGAGGGCGCGCCTTTCGGTTGCCCACGTTGGCGGGACACTGCTACTTTACGTTCAACAGGCAACGAGAAACGACCGGGTCAGGGTTCCAGGGAGGTGCCTCGTGCGGATCCTTCGATGGTTGCTGTCCGGCCTCGCGCCGGTGACGGTCGCGGCGGCGCAGGCGCAGATCGTCTGTCCGGCGGCACTGCCACCGGTGCCGGTCGTCCAATGCGGCAATCCCGAATTCGAAAGCTGCAGCATCGCGGTCGGCGGTGTGCCGCGGCATTTCTGCATCCACGTTCCGTCGACCCTCCCCGCCGAGCCACAGCTGGTTCTGGCACTCCACGGTGGCGGCGGCATGGCCAGCCGGGCGGTGAACTGGATGGAGCAGTACACCGAACACGGCGTGATCCTCGTTGCCCCGACGGCGCTGCCCACGGGTCCGGACTGCACGCGGAAATGGCGGCACATGGGGGCCGCCTCGAGCGCCATTCCGAACTGGGCGGCCTTCGGCAATGCCGATGCCTGCCCCAACAGCATCGGTCCCTGGCCCGCCGGCTCGCCGAACAGCGCCGATCTGGATTTCCTCGACGCCCTTCTCGACGCGCTCGACGCCCGGTTCGCCGTCGCCGACCGCTACGTACTGGGCTTTTCCAACGGCGCCGGCATGGCGCTGCAGCTCTACATCACCGAGCCCTTCGCCAGCCGGATCGCCGGCTTCGCCCTGATCGCCAACGGCATCACCGGGGAAAAGGCGGCCGCGGTGACGGGCGGTGGCGGTTTCGGCCCCTACAGCGCGAATGCCGAAACGCGACGCCCGGTGATGCTGATCTGGGGCAGTTCCGACAAGGTGGCCCTGCCGTCACGGGAATGGCTCGATCTTCTCGACGCCATCGATTCCGGCGCCGTGCCTCCGCCGCCGGGCTGCACGCCGCCGCTGGACAGCCCGGCGAAGGTGATGCTCTGCCTGAACGCCGCACCGCAGCGTCCGGGCCTCGCCAAGCGCACGATGATTTCGCGAATCCAGACAACCCGGGACTGGCTGGTGGGTTTCAACCGGACCTTCCGCCGCGCGATCGAGGGGCTGTATCCCGACAAGGGGCACGGTGATGCGCCGTTCGCGCAGCAGGATGCGACCCTGGTGGTCCGCCAGGACTACCTCCCGCGCCGTGACGGCGAACCGGTGACGGTCCTGACGGTGCTCGAAGGCAGCCATGTGGTACCGGGGGTGAACGGCGATTTCGCACCTTGCCCGTCCCGCAACTGCGATATCAACGCGATCGCCGAGATCCTGCAGTTCTGGCGGGCCCATGCCGGGCTGCGCATGACCCGCAACTAGGGACCGCGTCAGACCAGGCTGCCGAACTGCAGCTCGATGCGCGAAACCAGCGCCTGGAAACGGCCGGCAGGGAGCGGCCGCACCGGCGGCTCGACCGCGGGCAGGGCCCCTGCGAGGCTCGCGAGAAGCCGTTCGACGGCGGCCCTGGTTTCCCGATCCCCGCTGCTCCGGACCACCGCGCTCAGGAGATCAGCCGCTGCCCGGGCGAGGCCATAGGCCGTCTCGTAGCGCTGGCGGTCGATCGGACCGTTCTCCGGGACCGCCGCCGCATAGGCACGGGCACTGTCGTCGAGCAGGACCCTCGCGATGGCGCGGCGGAAACGGGGATCCTCGCGGAGCCTCTCCGGAAACAGCCTCCGGGAGGCCT
>CAYYZI010000580.1:0-1889 GCA_964475675.1 uncultured Geminicoccaceae bacterium | reverse complement strand
GGTGCGAGCCTTCTGGCGCCAGCGCGGCGGCCGCGGCCCCTGGGTGCCGGTGGTCGTTTCCGAAAAGACAGCGACTGGGGAGGAATTGGCCGCCGAAGCCGAACGCGGTGTGCTGGAACTGGCCGCGGTCCATCAGTTCGGCGATCGGCAAGACATCGACTTCACGACCGACGAGTACCGGCTGGTGGCATCGCAGGCTGGCGGGTGGCGGGCCGAGCTCGTCGCCGCTCTTGCGAGCGACATCGTATTGCGCGACCAAAAAAAGCGTACCGTCCAGCCGACACCTCTGTGCACCATGTTCGGCCAGGGACATCAGCATTTCCTGGAACGCATCAGCATCCGCGATGCGGTTGCGAAAGGCGTCCGTCTGCCCCTCGAGAGGCGCCAGGACGGGGCCGAGCTCCTTCGCTCAGCCCTGTTCGAGGACTGGGAGATCCAGCGCGATCCGAATTTCGGCGGCCTGCGCCTCGATCCGAAGGAGGACCGCCGCTACGCCTACCAGTTCGCCGACCCGACCAGTGCCGCGGGCAAGATCGGCACGGTACCGGGCGCCAACCGCCTGGCTGCCGTCGCCATCGCACTGTTCCCGGTTTTTCCTACCGCCCGCGGGCTCGCCGCCACCGGCTTCGGGCGCGATGGGGACGGCCGCTTCGTCACTTGGCCGATCTGGACGATCCCGGCGCGCCTCGCGGCCCTGCGCCAGCTTCTCGCCCATCCCGAACTCGCGGCCCGGCAGCCCAGACCGGACCAGCTCCGTCCCCACGGCGTGGGCGAACTGATCCGTGCCCGGCGCATCACCGTCGGCAGGTTCGTCAACTTCACCCGCGGTGAGCCGCTCTGGGGCGCAGCCCCGTCGTAGGATCGTACCGCCCCGGCGTCGCTCCCGCCCCGCCCCCTCCCGCAGGCGCTATGCTGCCGGTTCGGGAGGAGGGATGCGATGGCCGAGACCGAACAGCCGGAACTGCCGCTGGCGGCACCGCCGCTGCCCGGGGATCTGCCGCCCCTGCCGGCGCGGATGATCAACGAATACGTCTACTGCCCGCGCCTCGCCTATCTCATGTGGGTGCAGCAGGAATGGGAGGATTCCGCCGACACGATGGACGGCCGCCGAGTGCATCGGCGTACCGACCGGCCGTCGAAATCCTTCCCCGAGGCCGGCGAGCTGGACGAGACGGCCCCGCCCTTCGAGACCCGCTCCCTCACCCTGGGCTCGGAACGCCTCGGTCTCGTCGCCCGGCTCGACATCCTCGAGGTGGAGGACGGCAAGGTCTCGCCGGTGGACATCAAGCGCGGCCGCCGCCCGCATGTGGACAGGAGCGCCCATCTTCCGGAACGGGTCCAGCTCTGCGTCCAGGCGCTGCTGCTCGAGGAACACGGCTACCGCGTCGAGGAAGGCTTTCTGTGGTTCGCCGAAAGCCGCGAAAAGGTCCGCGTGGTCTTCGACGAGGAGCTCAGGCGGGAGACCCGCGCCGCGATCGAAGGGCTGCGCTTCGTCGCCCTTTCCGGCCGCATTCCGCCACCGCTCGAGGACAGTCCCAAATGCCCCCGCTGTGCGCTGGTCGGCATCTGCCTGCCCGACGAGGTGGCGTTCCTCAGGAAAGGCGAGGTGAGCCCGCGACCGATCGCCGTCGGCCGCACCGAGGCCCTGCCCCTCTATGTCCAGGAGCCCCGCGCCCGGATACGCAAGCAGGGCGAAACCCTGCTGGTCGAGGTTACCGACCAGCCGCCGGTTCGCGCCCGCCTGCCGGAGGTTTCCTGTCTGGTGCTGTTCGGGCAGAGCAGCGTCAGCACGCCCGCCCTGCACGAGCTGATGCGACGTGAGATCCCGGTCGCCTGGCACAGCGTCCGCGGCTTGTTTGCGTGATCGGGAGGGCCCCCCCCCCCCCCCC
>CAYYZI010000579.1:0-1906 GCA_964475675.1 uncultured Geminicoccaceae bacterium | reverse complement strand
TCTGCCGCGAATACGACATCCTGCTGGTCGCCGACGAGGTGATCTGCGGCTTCGGCCGCACCGGCCGGACCTGGGGCTCGGAGACCTTCGGCATCGAACCCGACATGGTGGCCATGGCCAAGGGTCTGTCCTCGGGCTACCAGCCGATCGCCGCCGTCGGCATCGGCCGCCGGGTGGGCGATGTGATCTTCGCGGCCGAGAAGGAATACGCCCACGGGGTGACCTATGCCGGCCATCCGGTGGCTTGCCGGGTGGCCCTCGAGAATCTGCGCATCATGCGCGAGGAGGGGCTGTTCGAGCGGGCGAGCGGGCCCGTCGGGCGCCATTTCGCGGCGCGTCTGGCCGAATTCCGGGACCATCCGCTCATCGGCGAAGTGCGCAGCTGCGGTTTTCTCGCCGCCATGGAGATCGTCGAGGACAAGCAGGCGCGGCGGCCGTATCCGCCCGAGCGCAAGGTGGGTCTCGCCTGCCGCGAGATCAGCATCGACAACGGTCTCGTCATGCGGGCCATCCGCGATGCCATGGTGCTGGCCCCGCCGCTCACCATCACCGAGGCGGAGATCGACGAGATGGTGGACAAGGCCCGCCGCAGTTTCGACGAACTCGCCCGCCGCCTGGGGCGCTGAGAACACGGGCAAGGTCGGACACGCGGGGTGACCACCGACCAGATCCTGCTGTTCGCCATTCTGGGGGCGGTGTTCGGCCTCCTGGTGTGGGGGCGCTGGCGCTACGATCTGGTCGCCTTCGCCGCCCTCACCGCAGCAGTGCTGCTGGGCGTGGTGCCCACCGACCGCGCCTTTTCCGGCTTCGGCCATCCGGCCACCGTGGTGGTGGCGCTGGTGCTGGTCATCAGCCGCGGCCTCGTGCAGTCGGGCGTGGTCGAGCTGATCGCCCGCCATCTGGTCGATCCCGAACGCCCGCTGGCGCGCCATATCGCCATCATGGCCGGCCTCGCCGCATCCCTTTCGGCGGTGATGAACAATGTGGCGGCCCTGGCGCTGCTGATGCCGCTCGATCTGGAAGCGGCGCGCCGGGCCGGCCGCCATCCGGGCACGAGCCTGATGCCGCTAGCCTTCGCCTCCATTCTGGGCGGCATGATCACCCTGATCGGCACCCCACCCAACATCGTCGTCGCCGCCTATCGCGAAACCGCCCTGGGAACGCCCTTCGGCATGTTCGCCTTCGCCCCGGTGGGCCTCGCCGTCACTCTCGTCGGCCTCGCCTTCGTGGCCCTTGTAGGATGGCGCCTGATCCCCGCCACCGGACGCGAACAGGCGGCGCCCGAGGGCGGCTTCGAGGTCGGGGACTATGTGGCCGAGCTCCGGCTCAAGGAGGATTCGAAGGCTGCCGGCCACCGGTTGGCCGAGCTCGCCGCCACCTTCGAGGAGGCCGATGCCGAGCCGGTGGCGGTCCTGCGGCGCGGTCGCAGACTGTCCCTGCGCAGCCGTCTCGAGCCCGGCGATGTGCTCCTCGTGCAGGCCGGTCCCGAAGCGCTCGAACGGTTGATCGGGGCGCTCGGGCTCGAATATGCGGGCACCGGCGAGAAGGAAAAGCTGGCGGGGATCGAGGACCTAACCCTGGTCGAGGCGGTGGTGCCGGAGGGCGCCCGCATCGTCGGCCGCACCGCCCGCAGCCTCCGCCTGCTGGCCCGTCACGGGGTCGCCCTGGTCGGCGTTTCCCGTCAGGGCCGGAAATTGCGTCAGCACGTCCGCAACCTGACGGTGCGGGCCGGTGACGTCCTGCTGCTGCTGGGGCCCGAGGAGCGCCTCGCCGAGATCGTCGCCTGGCTCGGCTGCCTGCCGCTGGCCGGACGCGGCCTGACCGTGATCCGCCGCGAGCGCGCCGGCCTCGCCGCACTTCTGTTCGGTGGCGCCATCCTCCTGGCCGGCTTCGGTCTCGTGTATCT
>CAYYZI010000578.1:0-1940 GCA_964475675.1 uncultured Geminicoccaceae bacterium | reverse complement strand
GATCGTGCCAATGTTGCAGTGCGGCTTCGTCCGCTCGAATTTCGCCTTGGCCATCCTCGTCCTCCAACCTGTCCCGCGAACCGGCGCTACGCGTATTTGGTGCGGATTTCCTCCGCCACCATCTGCGGTACCGGCGCATAGTGATCGAACTGCATGGTGTACTGCGCGCGTCCCTGGGAGAGCGAGCGCAGCGTGCTGACATATCCGAACATGGTCGCAAGCGGCACCAACGCCCGAATGACCTGGGCGTTGCCGCGCGGCTCCATCCCCTGGATCTGGCCGCGCCGACTGTTCAGATCGCCGATGATGTCGCCCATATATTCCTCGGGCGTCACCACTTCAACACGCATCACCGGCTCCAGCAGGATCGGCCCCGCCTTGCGCGCCCCTTCCCGGAAGGCGGCCCGGCCGGCGATCTCGAAGGCCATCACCGAGCTGTCCACCTCGTGATAGGCGCCATCCACCAGCTCCACCCGGATGTCGACCATCGGGAAGCCGGCCAGCACGCCGGTTTCCATCGCCGACTGGATGCCCTTCTGCACGCCGGGGATGTACTCCTTGGGAATGGCGCCGCCGACGATCTTGTTCTCGAAGACGAAGCCTTCGCCCTGCTCGGCCGGATGCAGCACCAGCTTGACCCGGGCGAACTGGCCGGCGCCGCCGGTCTGCTTCTTGTGGGTGTAGTCGACGGTGGCGTCGCGGGTGATGGTCTCGCGATAGGCGACCATCGGCTGGCCGACATTGCAGTCGACCTTGAACTCGCGCTTGAGGCGATCGACGATGATCTCCAGATGGAGCTCGCCCATCCCCTTGATCACCGTCTGGCCGGATTCGGGATCGGTGCCGACCCGGAAGGAGGGATCCTCCTGGGCGAGCTTGGCCAGGGCCGCCGACAGCTTTTCCTGATCGGCCTTGGTCCTGGGCTCGACCGCCACCTCGATGACCGGCTCGGGGAACTCCATGCGCTCCAGGATCACCGGCTTGTCGGGATCAGCCAGGGTGTCGCCCGTGGTGGTGCTCTTGAGACCCACGAGAGCGACGATGTCGCCGGCGTAGACCTCCTTGACGTCCTCGCGCTGGTTGGCGTGCATCAGCAGGATGCGGCCGATGCGCTCGCGCTTGCCCTTGGCGGTGTTGGCCAGATAGCTGCCGCTCTGGATGGTGCCCGAATAGACCCGCACGAAGGTCAGGGTGCCGACGAAGGGATCGGTCATGATCTTGAAGGCCAGGGCGGCGGCCGGCTCGTCATCGGCCGGACGGCGCACCACCTCCTGCTCGGTGCGGGGATCGATTCCCTTGACCGGCGGAATGTCGAGGGGTGAGGGCAGATAGTCGACCACCGCATCCAAAAGCGGCTGCACGCCCTTGTTCTTGAAGGCCGAGCCGCACAGCACCGGCACCAGCTGGCCGGCCACGGTGCCCTTGCGGATGCAGCGCATCAGGGTCTCGGTGTCCGGCTCCTGCCCCTCCAGATAGGCCTCCATCGCGACATCGTCGAAATCCACCGCCGCCTCGATCAGGGCGGTGCGCGCTTCGGCCGCGGCCTCGGCCAGCTCGGCCGGGATCTCGGTCCAGGAGAACTTCGCCCCCAGGGTCTCCTCGTGCCAGATGATGGCCTTGTTCTGGACGAGGTCGACCACCCCCTTGAAATCGGCCTCGACCCCGACCGGGATGTTGATGGGCATCGCGTTGGCGCCCAGCCGGTCGCGGATCATGTCCAGGCAGCGGCCGAAATCGGCGCCGACGCGGTCCATCTTGTTGACGAAGCAGATCCGCGGCACGCCGTATTTGTCGGCCTGGCGCCACACCGTTTCCGACTGCGGCTCGACCCCGGCCACCGCGTCGAACACCGCCACCGCCCCGTCCAGCACCCGCAGCGAACGCTCCACCTCGATGGTGAAGTCGACATGGCCCGGGGTGTCGATGATGTTGATCCGATG
>CAYYZI010000577.1:0-1968 GCA_964475675.1 uncultured Geminicoccaceae bacterium | reverse complement strand
TGAGCGGCGGCTTCAGCTTCCGCCAGAGCCAGTTCAACCGCGCCACCCAGGCGCGGCGACAACCCGGCTCGGCCTTCAAGCCGTTCGTCTATCTGGCGGCATTGGAAGCCGGCCTGACGCCGGCGAGCATCGTGCTCGACGCACCGATCGTGGTCGATCAGGGCCCCGGCCTGCCGAAATGGAAGCCGGCCAACTACAGCGACAAGTTCTACGGTCCCTCGACGCTGCGCCTGGGGCTGGAGAAATCACGCAACCTGATGACCGTGCGCCTCGCCCAGAGGATCGGTATGGAGCGGATCGTGGAGGTCGCCGGGCGCTTCGGCATCGGCGAGGGCATGACCCCGCTCCTGTCCTCGGCGCTGGGCTCCAACGAGGTGACTCTGCTGCGCCTGACCACCGCCTATGCGATGCTGGTCAATGGCGGTCGTCGGATCGCGCCGGTATTCGTGGAACGGATCCAGGACCGCTTCGGCAGAACCGTGCTGCGGGCCGATTCGCGGGCCTGCGAGGGCTGCCTCGCGGAGACGTGGGACGGTGGTCCCCCGCCGCCCCTTCCGGAGCAGCGCGAGAGGGTTGTCGATGCCCGCATCGCGTACCAGATTGTGCATATGCTGGAAGGTGTCATCCAGCGCGGCACCGGGCGCCGGGCGCGCGATCTGGGCCGCCCGCTGGCGGGCAAGACGGGCACCACCAACGACAGCCGCGATGCGTGGTTCATGGGCTTCTCGCCGGATCTGGCGGTGGGGGTCTGGGTCGGCTTCGACGTGCCCAGGAGCCTGGGCCGGCGGGAAACCGGTGCCAGCGCCGCGCTGCCGATCTGGAAGGCGTTCATGGGTGCGGCCCTCGAGGGCCAGCCGCCGACGCCCTTCCGCGTGCCGCCGGGCATTCTCAACGTGCGCATCGACGCCGATACCGGCCTGCTGCCGGGGCCGAACACCGAGCGGGTGATCGTCGAGGCCTTTCTGCCCGGCACCGAGCCTGTTAAGACCAGCCCGCCGACGGTGACCGCCGAGGAGGGCCGCCCGCGAGGCCTTCCGCAGATCGGCTCGGGAACCAGCGGTCTCTACTGAGAAGCGGGTTCCGGGAGCGGGACGAACGAGGAGATACGAGGAACATCATGCGCGCCGAACACGCCCATCTGGTGGACGAAATCAGGCAGGGCCTGACCCTGCTGCGGAGGCATCTTTAACTGGGACGAGGCCGTCCTTCGCCTTCAGGAACTCGACAGTCTGGCCGAGGACCCCAAGCTCTGGGAGAATCCCGAGCGGGCCCAGAAGCTGATGCGCGAGCGCACCCGTCTGGCCCAGGCCATCGAGCAGCAGAAGGCGCTCGAGAAGGCGCTCGAGGATGCCGTCGATCTGGCCGAGCTGGCCGAGGCCGAGGAGGACGAGGCGACCCTGGCCGAGGTCGGCAGGGAACTGGCCGAGCTCCGCGCCAAGGTCGAACGCCTGCAGCTCGAGAGCATGCTCTCGGGCGAGACCGACAGCTACGACTGTTATCTGCAGATCAATGCCGGCGCCGGCGGCACCGAATCCCAGGACTGGGCGGAGATGCTGCTGCGCATGTACATGCGCTGGGCCGAGGCGCATGGCTACAAGGTGGAGCTGGTGGAGGAGACCCCGGGCGAAGAGGCCGGGATCAAGTCGGCGACCATCAAGATCATCGGCGACAACGCCTATGGCTGGCTCAAGCATGAATCGGGCGTGCACCGGCTGGTGCGGATCTCGCCCTTCGACAGCCAGGCGCGACGCCACACCAGTTTCGCCAGCGTCTGGGTCTATCCGGTGATCGACGATTCGATCGAGGTGGAGATCGACGAGAAGGACCTCAAGATCGACACCTACCGCGCCTCGGGCGCCGGCGGGCAGCACGTCAACACCACCGATTCGGCGGTGCGCATCACCCACCTGCCAACCGGGATCGTGGTCACCAGCTCGGAAAAATCCCAGCACCAGAACCGGGCCAACG
>CAYYZI010000576.1:0-1979 GCA_964475675.1 uncultured Geminicoccaceae bacterium | reverse complement strand
CGACAGCGATGGGAGCGACCATATTGCGGGGGACGAAACACATGCCAGCGATGGACCTTCAGGAGCTCCGGGAGCGGATCGCGAGCGCCGCTGCGATCCGGCGGGTGCGGCGGCTGAAGCCGGCCGGCGGGCCGGGGGACAAGCTGTTCCCGCCCACCTATCCCGGTCCCGGCAACGGGCCGGTACACATCTTCGAAGAGCGTATCCTTTGTGGGGAGCGGAAGAGCTGCGTGCTGCTTGATTCGGTTCAGAGCCAGGCCAACCGGATGGAGCTCGGGCTGCTCGAGCTCCTGCGCGCAGGCGAAGTGTGGATCCCGCACATCCTCACCGACTTCGGCGAGCAGAAGGACGGTGAAGAGGACCTTTCCGACATCGGCGAGATCACCTCGCTCGAGGCGCCGCACCGGGTGTTCGACGCCATCTTCCGGGACAGCCGCCTCGACGGTGTGGAGTTCTGGAAAAGCGATGCCGGCAGGCGGCTGATCCGGGCGCAGCCGGAAAATGCCACCGCCATCTTCGAGCTCTCGCCGACGGCGCTGGTCTTCGGCTGCTGGCATTCGACCGGTCGGGGCGGCGGGCTCGGCGCCAAGTTCCCGCGTGCCATCGTCTCCGAGATCGTCGGGATCGATGCCGTTTCGGGCGGACGTGCCGCTCTTCGCGTGGACCCGCTTGGCATCAGCAGTCAGGCCAAGGTCCGTGGTGGCCCCGAAGACTGGAAGCCCGCATTCGAGGGAGGGAAGGGCACGAAGAGCCCCAGCGAGGTCGGGCACAGCAACATCATTGCGCGCATGACACAGAATGGCGAGAAACGCTCTGTTTGGGAGCAGGGCGTCACCGTCGACCATGCGGTCCACAGCGTCGTGATCAGCCTTCCCACGCTTCGCCGGTTGCGATTCCCGATAGACGGGAAAATCGATCGGAAGCGGGACGCCACCGCGCGCACGCTGCTCGCGTCACTGGCGTTGCTCGCCATCACCGCCCAGGACCGCAACGGTTACAATCTGCGTTCGCGCTGCGATCTCGTCGCCGACGGCGCCACCTCCTTCGAGCTTCTCAGCGCCGATGGCGAAAGCAAGGATTTCTCTCTCGATTTCGCGGCCGCCCGCACGCTCTACGAGCAGGCGATCGAGGCAGCGAAGGCGGCAGGGCTTCCCTGGCGGAACGAACCGCTGCGCCTGACGCCGCAGGACAAGCTCGTCCGGCTTGTCGCCGAAAGCCGGCGACTCGCGCTCCAGGGCAAGGGCGAAGAGGCGGAGGCGTGATGCCGTGCTCCGCCTCGACATCCATTTCCTGACCGGGGTCTACCGGTCGGCGACGGTTGCCGACAAAGAGCGAGCCGAATGGCCACCGCATCCCGATCGCATCTTCTCGGCGCTCGTGTGCGCTTGGGCCGAGAACGGACGCGAAGCTGCCGGCGAGGCCGCCCTCGCCTGGCTGGAGAGGCTGCCTCCGCCACTGATCGAGGCTTCGGGCGCGAGCCCGCGGGACGCACCGACCGTGTTCGTGCCCCCTAACGACGACGCGATCAGGGCCAAGAAAATCGAGAACAAGAAACAGGGGACCGTAAAGTTCGTCGCTCCCCTGGAAGGTCTTCGTCCAAAGCAGGTGCGTTTTTTCCCCGCCGTGATCCCCGACGAGCCGGTGGTCCGGTTCTGGTGGAAGGGTGGAGAAGAGGAACTCGACCACCATCTGCCGGCTCTCGACCGCATCGCCCGCTCGGTCGGCTATCTCGGTCATTCGGCCTCCCTGGTTTCCGTGCGCTTCCTCCGCGATCAACGAGAGCCCGAAGCGCGCTTCCTGCCGGACCCCGCCGGCCGCGTTCCCCTTCGGATGCCCTACGAAGGGCGGTTGGACGATCTCATCCGCGGCTACGAGGCGGCCATGGAACAGAAACACCGGAAGGAAGCCTGGCGGCCCGAACCGGCCCCGGCCGTTCCCTAGCGGGATGTGGATTCCGAGCCGCTGCCGGCTGCCGTCCC
>CAYYZI010000575.1:0-1980 GCA_964475675.1 uncultured Geminicoccaceae bacterium | reverse complement strand
GCATCCGGCCCAGAAGATCCCGCTGCGGCCGGGTTACCAGGTGCCGTTCGCCGAGGCCGTGCGAAGGGGGACGGGGGTGGTGAGCTGGGCGGTCGGCCTCATTACCGGTGCCCGTCAGGCGGAGGCCATCCTGGCCGAAGGTCGGGCCGACATGGTGGCTTTGGCGCGCGGCTTTCTGGACGATCCGCATTGGGCCTGGCATGCGGCGCTGAAACTCGGGGTCGAGATCGAATACCCGTTCATGTATGTCCGTGCCCATCCCTCGCGCTGGCCGGGAGCGCGCGAGATGCGCGAGGAATAGTAGAGCCAGTCTGTACCAATTCCAAAGAACCGGATATGCTGCCGCCGCCATCAGGGAGGTGTGCGGTGCGGTCGCTGCTGCTGATTCTTTTCGTGCTGCCCCAGCTCGTGCTGACCACGGCTGCGGCTCGGGCCTGGACTGCCTGCGCCGAGGCCGGCGCCGATCTCAACGTGATGACCCTCAACCTCCAGTTCACCCGGGTCTGGGGCCAGGGCGGGGAACTCAAGACCCTGGCGGAATATGTCGCCGGCAGCGAGGTCGATGTGCTGCTGCTGCAGGAAGTTTCGGGCGGCCTGCTGACCGCCACCTCGAGCACCGCCGACAGCCTGCGCCGGATTCTCAGGGATCGCTACGGTCTGGTCTACGAGCTGGTCTACGCACCGGCCTCGGGGGTGCGTGGCCTGTTCACGGTCGGCAATGCCATCCTTTCGCGTTGCCCCATCGTCACCCGTCGCGTCCGGGAGCTGCCGCAGGTGGCGGAGCTGCGGGTGGCCGGCGGCAAATGGCGCATCCATCGCAACCTGCTGGGCGTCGAGATCGCCACCCATCGCGGCCCGGTCGCCGTCTACACCACCCATCTCTGTGCCGATTGCAGCACCGCACAGCGCGCCGGCCAGCTCGAGGAGGCGCTGTCCTTCATCGCCGCCCGCGAAGCCGGGCGCGACCGCCCGGTCGTCTTCGGCGGCGATCTCAACCTCGATCTGTTCCGCGATGGTGGCAGCGAACGGCGGCTCTACCGGCGGATCCGCGCCTCGGGCTTCCGCGACGTGGCGGCGCTCGGTCGGCCGGCCGAAAGCCTGTGCGCGGTGGCCGCTTCGCCCGATGCCGACTGCACGGTGGGGGTGGCCGATCCCTATCGCCCGCATTCCCGCCGCATCGACTATCTGTTCACCCGCGGGCCGATCGGTGTGGCCGGCCATCGGGTGGCCTTCAATCCGCGCATCGACGCGGCGATGAAGGCGGTCTCCAATCACGCCGCGGTCGCCGCCCGGCTGCGGCTCGCCAGCGGCCACGAGCAGATCGCACGGGCACCCACGGGGGCTTCGGGGCTCTAGCCAGGACCGTCGCGGCCCGGCAATAATCGCAGCAGCGACACGGGCAATGCGAGTTCGGTCATGGAGCCACCCTATCTGCTGTTCCTCGGCGATGTCGGCGATCAGCTCGCCGCCAAGACCGCCAGCGGCATCGTCCACTGGCGACCCGAGCGCTGCTTCGGGCAGTTGCGGCTGCCGGGCTGTCGCGCCGATCTCGGCATCCCCGACCGCAGCATCGAGGAGGCCCGCGCCGCCGGCGTGCACACGCTGGTGATCGGTGTCGCCAATGCCGGCGGCGTCCTCGCCGAAAGCTGGATCGACAGCATCCGCGAGGCGATCCTGGCGGGCATGGACGTCGCCAGCGGTCTGCACAGGAAGCTCGCCGACATTCCGGAACTCGCCGAACTCGCCGCCGAGCGCGGGGTCGCCCTGCACGATGTCCGTCATCCGACCCGCAAGTTCACCACCGGCACCGGCCGGCGGCGCTCGGGGCGGCGGCTGCTGACGGTGGGAACCGACTGCTCCTGCGGCAAGATGTACACCGCCCTGGCCATCGAGCGGGAGATGCGGGCGCGGGGCATGAAGGCCACCTTCCGGGCGACCGGCCAGACCGGGATCCTGATCGCCGGCGACGGGGTATCGATC
>CAYYZI010000574.1:0-1980 GCA_964475675.1 uncultured Geminicoccaceae bacterium | reverse complement strand
TCCAGCACGCTGCCGCGCAGGCTTTCGTCCGGACCGAGCACCAGCCCGAGCGGCCATTCGAGATGGAAGGCGGTCTCGTCGAGGATGTAGGTGAGCGGCGCATCGGTGGTCAGCCGCAGCGACACGGTGTCATCCACATAGCGGATGTGGTTGCTGCCCCGGGTGATGAGCGGCTTGCTGGCGCCATGGCCGAACAGCGGCCGCAGCCGGATGCGGATGCGCGGGGCTTCGCCGATGGGATTGAGGATGCGCACCAGCATGGTGGGGCGGAACATGCGCCCGAACTGCTCGAAGCGGGGGGCGAAATCGACGATCTCGACCCCGGAACCCCGGCTGTCGTAAAGGCGCGTGCGCAGCACCGCGCTGTTGCGCTCGTATTCCTGCTCGCTGCGAACCTGGTCGAGCAGCTCGACCGCGAAGAAACCGGCCTCGCCCTCCTCGTCGATCAGCTTGCAGAAGACGGGATCACCGTCGAAGCGGGGAAAGCAGGACCAGACGATGTTGGCCTGATCGTCAACCAGCGCGTTGATCGTGCAGTTGCCGATCAGCCCGAGTTCGAGATTGTTCACGCGAACCGCCCATAGCCACGTCACACACAGATCCACGTCACGCAAGTACCATTGGCAGACAATTGTCAAGATCGGGTTAATCAAATGCCATCGATCTGGTCACACTCTTGCGACCGGCGACAGTCGGCTCTACCTCCTTGTCAAACGATCGAACCGGGCCTTCGAGAAAAGGACAGAACGGGATCATGAGCACGCTCCGTCGGGCCAGGCTGGAACAGCGGGCGGTGCTCGCCATCACCGGCGAGGATCGCCGCGACTTTCTCCAGGCGCTGATCACCAACGATGTGCGCAGGCTGGCGCCCGAGCGCGCCATCTGGGCGGCCCTGCTGACCCCGCAGGGCAAGTATCTGTTCGATTTCTTCCTGCTCGATGCGGGCGCCGACGGATTGCTCCTCGAGACCGGGGCGGAGCGCGCATCCGCCCTGCTCGCCCGCCTCGGCCTCTATCGTCTGCGGGCCCGGGTGGAGATCACCGATGTCCGCGACCGCTACCGGGTCGAGGTGGTGTTCGGCGAGGGCGCGGCCGCAGCCTTCGACCTGGCGCCCGAAGCCGGTGCCGCCCGCCCCCTCGGGCGCGGCATGCTGTTCGTCGATCCCCGCCATCCCGATCTCGGCCTGCGCGCCCTGCTGCCCCGCGAAGAGGGCGAAGCCCCGCTGGCGGATCGGACGACGGAGGCCGATCCCGGGGCCTTCGATGCGCTGCGGCTGCGTCTCGGCATTCCCGAGGGCGAGAAGGATCTGGTGCCCGAAAGGTCGCTGCCGCTGGAGGCCAATTTCGCCGAGCTCGGCGGCGTGGATTTCGACAAGGGCTGCTTCATCGGCCAGGAGGTGACGGCCCGCATGAAACATCGCGGCCGTCTGCGCAAGCGCCTCCTGCCGGTGGAGATCCGCGGGGCGGCAGCGCCCGGCAGCAGCGTCGTCGCCGCCGATGGACGCGAGGCGGGAGAGCTGCGCAGCGTCGCCGGCGACCATGGGCTCGCTCTGCTGCGCCTCGATCGCCTGCAGGGCCCGCTTCACGCCGGCGAAGCCGCGGTCATCCCGCACTGGCCGGCCTGGCTGAAAAAAAAGGAATAAAGTCCTTTACAAGGCCGCCCGACTTCGCTATAGGAGATGGCGAAGGCTTCATCCACCTTCTCCTACATTTCTCCTTCTCCTTTCTCGGCCACGGGGCCGTCCGCCGTTCCGGCGGGCGGCCTCGGCCGCATCTCGGCCAGCGACCGGGAGAACCGGCGGAACTCGCGAAACGGCGAGGCCCCGGGCGCAGGCGTATTGGCGGCGCGCCACTGGCGCAGCCGGGCCAGCCCCCACCGACCGTATTCCTCGCGCACCGCGGTTTCCAGCAGGGCCTCGGCCTGGATCCGGCGGTGCCCGGCGCCCTCGTGCCGCAGCTCGCCGATCCGTACCTCGAGAAG
>CAYYZI010000573.1:0-1996 GCA_964475675.1 uncultured Geminicoccaceae bacterium | reverse complement strand
CTACCCGGGCCCGGAGGATCTCGCCCGGGCGCGCGCCGAAGGGGTCGATCCGGGCGGACAGATCATGATCCACGGCCTCGATCCGGCGCTGGCCGGCTGGGAAAACGATCACTGGCTGTTCAACTGGACCAACGGCTGCGTCGCCGTCACCAACCGGGAGATGGACATCCTGTGGCAGACCGTGCGGCTCGGCACGCCGGTGGAAATTCGTCCCTAGGCCGTGTTTGCACCCTTTCCCGTGAACGTCTATGTGTAAATCGGCCGACGGAAAGGGATCGCCCGATCTCGGCAAACAGAGGCGGAGGCCGTCGGTACTGCGCGCATTGGCCAACAGAAAAACGGAGGAGATCATGAGACGTTCGAAGCTTTACAGCCTCGCCCTGGTGGGCGGCGCACTGCTCGCCCTCGGAGGCTGTGCCACGAAGTCCGACATCGAGGCTCTGCGCTCCGAGATCGCCGGCGTGCGGGCCACCGCGCAGGCCGCCGACGAGAAGGCCACCCAAGCCCTGACCAAGGCCGACCAGGCGGCTGCGGACGCCGCGGCGGCCAAGCAGGAAGCGGCCATGGCGAGCGAGAAGGCCGACCGCATCTTCCGCGCAGGACTGCGCAAGTAATCGATCGGGACCCGGCGAGAGGGACCATGCAGCGGAAACCGACATCCCGGCAGCCAGTAACTCCGGCGCCCGAGCTCGGAAACCTTCCTGGCGCGCTTCTGGGCCGCCGCAGCCTTCTCGCCGGCCTGGCCGCCCTCGGTGCCGGGCCGCTGCTGTCCCGTCTCGCCTTCGCCGAGGCCGAGGCTGCCGGCGGCGATCTGATCGGCCGCATGCGGGCGCTGGTCACCGGGGCCGACACCATCCTCTTGGATGTGGCGCGCAGTCACGATCTCGGCATGATCGAGATCTCGGCGGCCAATCCCGGGGTCGATCCCTGGGTGCCGGGCGAAGAGCGGCTGATCGTCCTGCCCACCCAGCATGTTCTGCCCGATGCCCGGCGGCGCGGCATCGTCATCAACCTCGCCGAGCTGCGCCTCTACTTCTTCCCGCGCAAGGGACCGCCCGAGACCCACGCCATCGGCATCGGCCGGGAAGGCGTGGAAACGCCGCTCGGGAACACGAAGATCGTGCGCAAGAGGAAGAACCCGGCATGGTATCCGACCGCGGCCACCCGGCGCGACAATCCGGCTCTGCCGAGGGTGGTGCCGCCCGGACCGGACAATCCGCTCGGTACCCGCGCCCTCTATCTGGGCTGGCCCACCTATCTCATTCACGGCACCAGCAAGCCCTACGGCGTCGGACGGCGCGTCAGCCGCGGTTGCATCCGGCTCTACCCCGAGCAGATCGAGGATCTCTTCGACAAGGTGCCGATCGGCACCCCGGTCACGGTACTGGCCCAGACGATCAAGGCCGGCTGGCACGGGGGCGAGCTCTATCTCGAGGCCCATCCCGATCCCGACCAGCTCGAAGAACTCGAGGCGACCTACCGCATGACCCTCAAGCCGCCGCCGCCGGTGCACGACTACATCCGCGAGAAGGCCGGCGATGCGGTCGACCGGGTCGACTGGGATTTCGTCGATGCCGAGCTCATCGCCCGGCGCGGCTATCCGGTGCGTATTACCCGTGCGGTCGGCCGAAAGCGCCTCGCGCTGCGCGAAACCGCGGCCGCCGGCGAGCCCGGACCGGGGCGGCTCTCGGCTTTCGATCTCTACTGACAGAGGCGATGCCGCCTTCCGTCTTCCAGGGGTGCCGGCCCGTGCCGCAGGTCGGGCGGCGCCGATGTGACGGCGAGGGGAAGCCATGAACGCATGCGTTTTCTACGAGCGCCGGGCGCATGTGGTCACCATCCGTCTCAATCGGCCGGAGACCCGTAACGCCATTTCCGAGCTCGACATGGTCGAGGCTCTGGTGGAGGCTCTGGAGCGGGCCGGGGCGGATGGCGATGCCCGGGCGGTGATCCTCACCGGCGCCGGCCCCGCCTTTCGCTGGCCCGCGCCCCGCCC
>CAYYZI010000572.1:0-2002 GCA_964475675.1 uncultured Geminicoccaceae bacterium | reverse complement strand
ATCGCGGCCAGACGCGCTTTCCCGACCTGCCGCGGTTCTGACCATGGAACGGGCGTTTGCCGAGAGGCTGCAGCGGGCCGGGAAACCGGTCGCCGGCATACGGGCAGGAACCTGCCGATCCCGGCACGGGGCGGCCGCGACACATGCCGACAGGAATTTCCCGAAGAACATGATCATGCAAGCTTCCTGCAATGTTCGTGCAAGGCTGCGGCAAGCTCCGTCCGTTAGCCTTCGGCTCGCCGGTCGATCCGGCGAGTTCGAACGTGAAAGGAAGTGGCATGAACAAGAAGAACCTTGCGAAGTCGGCCATGCTGGGTGCCGTCCTGGCCCTGATCGCCGGAGCCCTCCCCGGCATCGCCCGGGCCGACACGGTGGTGCATGTGCAGCTCCAGAACCGCGACGACGGCACCATGACCATGCAGTTCGACCACAAGAAGTTCGAGGCCGGCAAGGTCACCTTCATCGTCACCAACCGCTCGAAGGACATGGATCACGAGTTCCTGGTGGCGAAGACCGACCTCCATGTCTCGCAGCTGCCGGTCACCGAGGACGGCACCCGCGTCAACGAGGATGCCCTGGCGGAGATCCACGAGCTCGAGGGCCTGCCGCCGGGCAAGGAGGGCGAACTCGTCCTCTACATGAAGCCGGGCCATTACGTGGCCATGTGCAATCTCCCGGGCCATGTGGCGGCGGGCATGGCCGCCGAATTCACGGTGGAGCCTGCAGCCGAGGCCACCCACAGCTGAGAGCCGGCGGGCGGCAGCGACCGCGGCTTCGCGCAGTCGTTCCGCAGCCCGAGACGATACGGCCTTCGCCCGTCCGGCGGGGGCCGCATCGCCGCGCCCTGCCGGCCGCAAGGTCGGCGGGCCGATGAAGATCCTCACCCCCACCTCCTCCGAAGAGCTGCGCGCCATCGTCGAGGCGGCGCTGGCCGAACGGCGCCCGCTCGAGATCCTCGGCCGCGGCAGCAAGCGGGCGCTCGGCCGCCCGGTGGAGGCGCAGCTCGCCCTGTCCACCGAAAAGCTCACCGGCGTCACCCTCTACGAGCCCGGGGAACTGGTGATGTCGGCCAAGGCCGGCACGCCCCTGGCCGAAATCGAGGCGATGCTCGCCGAACATCGCCAGGAGCTGGCCTTCGAACCCGCCGATTACGGCCGCATCAGCGGCGGCACGCCGGGCAGTCAGACCATCGGCGGCGTGTTCGCCTGCAATCTCTCGGGGCCGCGGCGGATCAAGACCGGCGCCGCCCGCGACCATCTCCTGGGCCTGCACTGCGTCACCGGCTTCGGGCGCGAGATCAAGACCGGCGGCCGGGTGATGAAGAACGTCACCGGCTATGATCTCTGCAAGCTGCTGACCGGCTCCTTCGGCACCCTCGCGGTGCTCACCGAGGTCACCTTCAAGGTACTGCCGGCGGCCGAGACGGTGGGCACGCTGCTGGTTTCCGGTGATTGCGAAACCGGGCTGCTGGCGGCCCTGCGGGCAGCCATGGGCACCCCCTTCGATGTCTCCGGCGCCGCCCTGCTGCCGGCATCGGCGGCCGCCCGTTCCGCGGTCGCCCCGGTGGCGGGCACGGGTGGGCCGGTCGCCGCCATCCGCGTCGAGGGACCCGCACCTTCGGTCGATTACCGGCTGGAACGGCTGACCGCGGCTCTCGCCGGCGAGGAACGCGAATGCACGCGCCTCGATGCCGAGCCGTCACGCATCCTGTGGCGCGAGATCCGCGATCTCGAGCTGCTGCCACGATCCTCCTGCCTGTGGCGCCTTTCCATCCCGCCCGCGGCCGCCGCCGAACTCCTCCCGCAGTTTGGCGAACTCGGCGCCGAATGCCTGTTAGACTGGAGCGGCGGGCTGGTGTGGCTGGCCACGGAGAAGGCTTCGGAGGAGCAGGCGCGAAGCATTCGCGCGGCCTTCGCCCCGGTCGGCGGCCATGCCACCCTCATCCCGGCGCCTCGGGAGAGGCGGGCCGCGCTCGAGGTGGCTCAGCCCCACTCGGCCCCGC
>CAYYZI010000571.1:0-2008 GCA_964475675.1 uncultured Geminicoccaceae bacterium | reverse complement strand
GGCGAGATGAACCCCGAACAGCTCTGGGAAACCACCCTCGATCCCGAGCGCCGGGTGCTGCTGCAGGTGCAGATCGAGCATGCCGACGAGGCCGACGAGATCTTCACCACCCTGATGGGGGATCTGGTCGAACCGCGCCGCGCCTTCATCCAGGAAAATGCGCTCCGGGTGGTCAATCTCGACGTCTAGACGGGCGATCCGCCGGCTCGCTTGACAGGCCGGCGCCGACCTCTCAGGCTCCGCCGGTGAAGCGCGCGCAACGAGGCGCGTCGGATGGCAAAGGGAGGTACGGCATGCATTTGATGAAACGGCTCGCATGCGGCGCGGCGGCGCTGGCGGTGGTGGCCGCCCTGCCGGCGGCCCGGGCGGCGACGCCCAAGGACATGCTGGTGATCGCCAACCAGATCGACGATCTGATCACCCTCGATCCGGCCCAGGTATTCGAGTTCTCGGGGGCCGAGGTGCAGGCCCAGATCTACGATCGGCTGGTGACCTACCCGGTCGACAATGTCGAGAACCTCCAGGGCCACGTGGCTGAAAGCTGGGAGGTTTCCGAGGACGGGCTGACCTTCACCTTCAAGATCCGCGACGGCATCAAGTTCCATTCCGGCAATCCGCTGACCGCCAGGGACGCCGCCTTTTCCCTGCAGCGGGTGATCAAGCTCAACCAGACTCCTTCCTTCATCCTCTCCCAGTTCGGCTTCACCAAGGAGAATGTCGACGAGCGCATCCGGGCGGTCGACGATCGCACCCTGGTCGTCACCCTCGACAAGCCCTACGCGCCGACCTTCTTCCTCTACGTGCTGACCGCCGGGGTGGGCTCGGTGGTGGACATGAAGACCGCGCTCGAGAACGAGAAGGACGGCGATCTCGGCCATGAATGGCTGAAGACCCATTCCGCCGGCTCCAGCGCCTTCAAGCTGCGTTCCTGGAAGCCCAACGAGAGCGTCACCCTCGACGCCAATCCCGATTTCTGGCTGGGCGCCCCCAAGCTCAAGCGGGTGATCATCCGCCACATCGCCGAATCCGCCACCCAGCGGCTGCTGGTCGAAAAGGGCGATGTCGATGTCGCCCGCAACCTGCTGCCGGACGATATCGAGGCGCTCCGAGACAATCCCGACATCAACATCGTCTCCATCCCCAAGGGCGGCATCTACTATCTGGGCCTCAGCCAGAAGAACGAATATCTGCGCCGGCCCGAGGTGCGCCTCGCCCTCAAGTACCTGCTGCCCTATCAGGACATCGTGAACAGCGTGCTCAAGGGCAAGGCGTTCGTCCATCAGGCCTTCCTGCCCAAGGGCTTTCTCGGCGAGCTCGACGAGACCCCGTTCCGCTCCAATCTCGACCGGGCCAAGGAGCTGCTGATGAAGGCCGGGCTCGAGAACGGCTTCAAGGTCACCATGGACACCCGCAACAGCTCGCCGATCAAGGAGATCGCCCAGATCATCCAGGCCAGCTTCGCCAAGGCGGGGATCGAGCTGGAGATCATCCCCGGCGACAACAAGCAGACCCTGACCAAGTACCGGGCCCGCCAGCACGACATCTACATCGGCCGCTGGGGACCGGACTATCAGGATCCCAACACCAACGCCGACACCTTCGCCAGCAATCCCGACAACCGGGACGAGGCCAAGCTCACCGGCAAGCTGGCCTGGCGCAATGCCTGGGGCATCCCCGGCATCACCGCGCTCACCCAGCAGGCGGTGCTGGAGCGGGACCCCAAGAAGCGGGCCGAGATGTATCGCTGGCTGCAGCGCTTCGTGCAGTGGGAAGGCCCGTTCGTGATCTTCGCCCAGGACATCGAGGTCATCGCCCAGCGTGCCAACGTCAAGGGTCTGATCTGGGGTCCGAGCTTCGACGACAACAAGTATTACAAAGCCTACAAGGAGTAAGCGCCACCACCGCACATGCAACCTGAACGACGCCCTCTCCCGCCCGGGGGAGGGCGTTTTCGTTTCCGGTGTGACCGACCACCTGCCTTCGCGTAAGAATATGCGACAAAATCGTT
>CAYYZI010000570.1:0-2021 GCA_964475675.1 uncultured Geminicoccaceae bacterium | reverse complement strand
ACCCGTCTGTCGAAATTCCCGCCGCATTCTCTCCACTCCGCCAACCAGGTCCGGCATGCACCCGGCATCTATAGCGCGCCGCCGTCCCCTGCCAAAGGGACATCCGCACCGCCCGCCCTCAGCCGCGAACCAGCCAGACGATCACCACCCCCACCGCCGCCACGATCAGGCCGGCATAGCGGAGTTGGCCGCTGTCCATGGCCAGCGCCCGCGCGGCCGCCCGTTTCATGACTTCGGGGAACAGCGCCCACAGCACGCCCTCGATCACCAGAACGAGGGCGAGGGCGGTCAGCAGATCACGCATGATCTACGACCACCCTCGCGGCGCCATCGCCAATCGCGTCCCGCCGATCAGTCGGCCACTGCCGTCGGCACGGCGGGAGCGGCCGCTGGTTCGCCGCCGGTCGCCGAGGCCGAAGGTGCCACCGGCGCCCCCTCGACCTTGCCGGGCGAACCGGTGTCGAGCCCCAGCCGGTTGAAGAACCGGAAGAACTCGCTGCGCGGCGACAGCACGAAGTTGGTCTGCTCGTCACCCAGCGCCTCCCGATAGGCCTGCATCGACCGGTAAAAGGCGAAGAATTCCGGATCCTCGCCGAAGGCCTCGGCGAAGATGCGGATGGCATTGGAGTCGCCCTCGCCGCGCAGGACCTGCGAGTCCCGGTTGGCCTGAGCCACCAGCACGGTGCGCTCACGGTCGGCGCGGGCCCGGATGCGCTGCGCCACCTCGGCACCCTGGGCGCGCAGCTCGTTGGCCTCGCGCAGGCGCTCGGCCCGCATCCGGCGGAAGATCGCCTCGCTGTTCTCCTTGGGCAGATCGGCCCGCTTGATGCGGACATCCACCACCTGAACGCCGAAGCGCTGGAGCTCGGTGTTGGTGCTGTCGCGGATGCGCGTCATCAGCTTGTCGCGATCCTTGGACAGCAGCTCGAACAGCGATACCTCGCCCAGCACCGAACGCAGCGACGAGTACAGGATCGGCTCCAGACGCCCGATGAAGGCCGTCTCGCTGCCGACGCTCTGGCGGAAGCGAAGCGGATCGGCGATCCGGTAGCGGGCGAAGGAGTCGACCACCAGCCGCCGCTGATCGCCGAGGATGACCTCCACCGGGGGGACGTCGAGACCGAGCACGCGTCGCTCGAAATACTCCACCTGCTGAATGAGCGGCAGCTTGACCTTGAGGCCGGGTTCCTTGATCACCCGTACCGGATTGCCGAACTGCAGCACCAGCGCCTGCTGGGTCTGGTGGACGGTGTAGAGGGCGCTGCTCGCCAGAAACAGCAGGATCAGCGCGGCGACGCCCAGACCGATCGTCAGCTGGCGGGTCATTGGCTGCCTCCCTTCTGGCCGGCCTGCCGCTGTGCGCGTTCCTCCAGCGCCGGAAGCGGCAGGTACGGGATCACGCCCTGGCCGCCATTGTCGCTGTCGATGATCACCTTGTTGGCGCCCTGCAGGATCTCCTGCATGGTCTCCAGATAGATGCGCTGCAGGGTGACATCCTTGGCCTGCGCATAGGCGGCCAGCACCGCCTTGAAGCGGGAGGCCTCACCGGTGGCCCGGGCGACCACCTCCTGCTTGTAGGCCTCGGCCTCCTGGATGATGCGCTCGGCCTCACCACGGGCCCGCGGAATGACGTCGTTGGCGTAGGCTTCCGCCTCGTTCTGCAGGCGCTCGCGGTCCGCCTGTGCCGCCTGCACGTCCTTGAAGGCGTCGATCACCGACGCCGGCGGATCGGCCTTCTGGAGCTGCACGGCACTCAGCAGGATGCCGGCACCATACTCGTTCATCAGCTTCTGGAGCTGCTCCTGGGCCTTCTGCTCGATCGCCCGCCGTCCCTCGGTGGTGGCCTCGAGAATGGGGGTGCGACCGATGATCTCGCGCATCACGCTTTCCGCCGCCGCCTTCAGCGTCTGGGCCGGATCGCGGATGTTGAACAGGAAGTCGGCAGCGTTGGAGATCCGCCACAGCACCACGAAATTGATGTCGATGATGTTCTCGTCGCCGGTCAGCATCAGCGCTTCTTC
>CAYYZI010000569.1:0-2027 GCA_964475675.1 uncultured Geminicoccaceae bacterium | reverse complement strand
GGCCCGTCGACGGTGATCACCAGGCGGCAGGTGCCGGCCATCAGGCCGCCTCCTCGATATGCGCCCCTAGCCGGTTCATCAGCTCGACGAAGCCGGGAAAGCTGGTGGCGATGGTCTCCGCACCCTCGACCGTCACCGGAGCGCGGGCGATGCCGCCCAAGACCAGAAAGCTCATGGCGATCCGGTGATCGAGCCG
This sequence comes from uncultured Geminicoccaceae bacterium, assembly GCA_964475675.1. GTDB lineage: Bacteria > Pseudomonadota > Alphaproteobacteria > Geminicoccales > Geminicoccaceae > JALSRW01. The sequence goes on along the minus strand of CAYYZI010000569.1, from coordinate 1,831 downwards.
GGCCTCCACCAGCGCCCCGCCGGGGGGCGGGCCGCCGCCCTCGACGAACAGATCGTCCCCTTCGCTCCAGCAGCGCACGCCGCATGCCCGAAGCCCGCTGCAGACCGCCTCGAAACGGTCGCTTTCCTTGACCCGGAGCTCGGAGAGGCCGCGCATCACCGTGACCCCGCGGGCGCGGGCCGCGGCCACCGCCAGGATCGGATATTCGTCGATCATCGAGGGAGCGCGCGCTGCCGGCACCTCGACCGCTTCCAGGGCCGACCCCTCGACCGCCAGATCGGCCACCGGCTCGCCGCCCTGCTCGCGGAGCCGCTGTTCGCCGATGCGTGCCCCCATCTCCCGCAGCGTGCGGTAGAGGCCGGTGCGCAGCGGGTTCACGCCCACACCCTCGAGGATGACCCGTGATCCTTCGGCGAGGGTGGCGGCGACCACCGGAAAGGCGGCCGAGGAGGGATCACCCGGCACGGTGAAGCGCTGGGGCTCGAGCTCCGGCTGGCCGGTGATCGTCACCCGGCGGCCGCCACCGGGTTCGTCCTCCTCGGTGATTTCCGCCCCCATCGCCCGCAGCATGCGCTCGGTATGGTCCCGCGAAGCGAGCGGCTCGCGCAGGCTGGTACGACCGGCGGCGTGCAGGCCGGCCAGCAGCACCGCCGACTTGACCTGGGCCGAGGCCACTTCGGATCGCCATTCCAGGGGCAGCGGATCGCTGCGGCCGCGGATCGCCAGCGGCAGCCGGTCGCCGCTGCGGGCCAGGACCGTCGCTCCCATGGCTCGCAGGGGGGCGGCCACCCGCCCCATCGGCCGCCGCCGCAGCGAGACGTCGCCGGTGACGATGCTGGTGAAGGGATGTCCGGCCAGAAGGCCCAGGATCAGCCGGGCACCGGTACCGGCATTGCCGAGATCGAGCACTGCATCGGGCTCGGCGAGACCGCCCACGCCCACCCCGGCGACCCGCCAGCGGCCCTCTCCTTCGCGCTCCAGCTCCACTCCGAGGCGGCCCAGGGCGGAGGCGGTGGCCATCACATCCTCGCCTTCCAGCAGACCGGCGATGCGGCTCTCGCCGACCGCCAGCGCCGCCAGCAGCAGGGCGCGGTGGGAGATGGATTTGTCACCCGGTAGCGAGGCCCGCCCGGACAGGGCCCCGTGCGGGCTTGCGCGCAGCTTCATCGCCGGTCGCTCCGCTCCGAGAAAAGGTCGAAATGGGGATCTGATTCCGGCCTGCGGCGGCCTGCCGCTGCAGAGCGAAAATGCTTTTGACAGCTCGGTTGGGACATGGCAATTGCGATGCCCGCTCCAAAGGCATTTCCGACCTTGAGGAGACTCCCCTTGCCGAAGCCCGAATGGGGTACCAAGCGCCTGTGCCCGGCCTGTGGTGCCCGCTACTACGACATGAACCGGTCCGAGATCGTCTGTCCGGCCTGCGGTGCGGTGTTCGATGCCGAAAGCGCCAAGCGCCCGCGGCGCGGCGCGACGGCCGCCGCTGCTCCGGCCGCGGCCATCGCCGAGGCGGTGCCGCTGCCGGAAGTCGAGGTGGAAGAAGAAGAGGAGGTGGTCGCCGAGGAGGCGGCGGTGGTGGTTCCCGCCGAGGAGGAAGAGGAGGAAGAGGAGGCGCTGCCGCTGGTCGAGGCGGTGGTTCTCGATGCCGAAGAGGAAGAGGAGGAGGGCGCGCTCATCGAGGATGCCGCCGAACTCGGCGAGGAGGAGGATGTCGCCGATGTCATCGAGGGGGACATCGAGGACGAGGAGGAGACCCCCTGAGCCTCCGCGAGAGGGGGTTGCGCGGCGGGCCGACATTGCCTATTTGAGCCTCCGCACGGGGCCGTAGCTCAGT
>CAYYZI010000568.1:0-2029 GCA_964475675.1 uncultured Geminicoccaceae bacterium | reverse complement strand
CGTGGAGGCGCCGAAACGGATCGAACAGCGCAGCGGTAACGAACTGATGAGGGATCTGGCCTCGGCGGCGATGGAGTTGGCCCAGGAGACCATCGGACAAAAGGGGGCTCGTGTGCTCGTCTTTTGCGACCGACGGCAGGACGCCACAGCGGTGGCACGCCGTCTGCGCGAGAAGCTGGAAGAGGTCTTGATGGGACAAGGGATCAAGGGCCGCGAAGCAAAGCACGGGGCGAGCGCGCGCGTCAGGCTTTTCACCGGTGCGAGACGGGGATTGGAACGAGAGTGCGACGCGCAGGAACTGGAACGACTCGGGTTCCTCGCCGGCGCACGAGCGCCCGCCGACGGGCTGCCCGCGTTTCTCGTGGCGACCTCGGCGGCGGAAGTCGGCGTCGATCTGGATGCCGACCACATGGTGGGCGATCTCGTCGAGTGGGAGCGGATGGTCCAGCGGCTGGGCCGGATCAACCGACGTGGAGAACAGGAACATACGCGTGTCATTCTCATCGATTCCACGGAGGCTTTGAAGGACGAGACGAGACGGGCACGGCTGCGAGCCGTGCGAGACCTTCTCGCTCGGCTGGAGCCGGAGAGTCGCGGAGCATGCCCTGCAAATATCGCCAGGCTCGTGCAGGCGCTCGGCCCGGCGGAAGTCGCCAGGGCTTCAACACCAGCCCCCCTACATCCGGCCCTGGAGCGCGCGCAGATCGAAGACTGGGCCATGACCTCACTCGATGACCATCCGGGTCGTGCCGAAGTAGGCCCCTGGCTCCGGGGTTGGATCGAGGAGGAACCGCAGGCCCAAGTGATGTGGCGTTATTACCTTCCTTGGGCCGAGAACACGGCAGGTCCCATACCAGAGACAGTCGAGGCGTTTTTTCGGCTTGCCCCGCCCCATCCGACAGAAGTTCTGGAAGCCCGCTCGCGCGATGTCGTTCACTGCCTGAAGAAACGAGCGGAGTACGCACGCAAGGAGCGTGGGGAGCAGGTCGGCGATCAGCCTGCAGCGATCATTCTCTCGCCTGCGCGCCGCTTTCGGCAGGCACTGACGGTTGCGCAATTGGCAGAGTGGAACGGCCCCCGCTCCGGCGAACTCGTCATTGTCTCGGCAGAACTGGGTGGGCTCGACCAAGAAGGCTTTCTCTCGAACTCCGCGAAGGCGCGGGTGATGGCGGCCGATGATCCGGCTCTCGCGAACGAAGAGCCCTTCCGGTCGCTTTGGCAGGCTTGGGGCATTCCTCCGCACGAGGTGTTCGGCTTTGCCATCAGGTCCGGTGGCGAAGTGGGACCGGAGGCTTGGCGGCCGGTGTTCACCATGCCCCTGGCGGAAACGGAAGACGAGGTCCTGCGAGCGCTGACCATATGGGTGCCATCGAGGCAAGAGCCACCGGACATGGCGACCGGGCGGGACGTGCTCCTGAAAACCCACCTCGACGATGTGGCGAAAGAAGCTGAAAATCTGGCGGAAGCCACGTGCCTTTCGCCGAAAATGCGAGAAGCTCTCGTCGCAGCCGCCCGGCTGCACGACCTCGGAAAGGCACGGAGGCTTTGGCAAGCATTCGCAATGGCTGACGGACCGGAACCACTCGCCAAATCGGCTCGCGGTTACCGGCAGGGAAAATTCCTGAACGGTTACCGGCACGAGTTCGGATCCCTCGTCGATGCCGAGAAACAGGCAGGCACGTCCCCGACGCTGGTCCATGAAGTGCTCGATGGACTCGGTGAGGACGAGCGCGAGCTCGCACTTCACCTCGTCGCCACGCACCATGGCGAAGGTCGGCCGTTGATCCCGCCCTTCGACGAGACGCTCCTGCCTTCGGTCGCCGAACGCTGCGCCGCCCGCCAGGCACTGCGATTCGCCCGCCTCCAGCGCCGGTACGGGCCGTGGACCCTGGCCTGGCTCGAAACGCTTCTTCGCATCGCGGACTGGCGCGCTTCGGCAGCCGAGGCGATATCCGAAAGCGAAGATTCCCATGGCTGAGCAAGAGATCCCGGTCGACCCGTTCAATCCCGGGCAGGTCATTGCCTCGTT
>CAYYZI010000567.1:0-2032 GCA_964475675.1 uncultured Geminicoccaceae bacterium | reverse complement strand
CAGCAGCGCGTCGTTGAAGGCCTCGTAGGTATCGCGGCCCAGGCGGCAGTTGAAGTAGTCGGCGTCAATGCCCCCGGTTCCGATCTTGCCGTAGCGCGACTGGAACCAGGCCGTGTCGCAGTCGATGCTATCGCGATGGACGATGGGGGCGATGGCATCGAAGAAGGCGAGGGCCTCCTCGCCGGTGGCCGCACGGATGGCCTCGGCCAGGGCACCCGAGGTGAGGGGGCCGGTGGCGATGATCGCCGGACCTTCCGGTGCCGGCGGCAGCGCGCGGATCTCCTCGCGCCGGATGGTGATCAGGGGCTCGGCCTCGAGCGCCTCCTGCACCGCTGCCGCGAACCCTTCCCGGTCGACCGCCAGCGCTCCACCCGCCGGCAGCTTGTGGCGGTCGGCCGCGGCCATGATCAGCGAGCCCAGCCGGCGCATCTCCGCATGCAGCAGGCCCACCGCGCTGGCCATGGCATCGTCGGAGCGGAAGGAGTTGGAGCAGACGAGTTCGGCGAGCCGGTCGGTGCGATGGGCCTCGGTGCCACGCACCGGGCGCATCTCCAAGAGCACCACCGGCACTCCGGCGCGGGCGATCTGCCACGCCGCTTCCGAGCCGGCGAGTCCGCCACCGATCACCTGTACCGGATGCATCCTTGTTTCCTCCGCGGTCGGGACCGGCCGGGCAGATAGGTGCCGAAACCGCGCCCTGCAAGGGAATGAGGGGCATCAGCCCAACTCTCAGCCCATCTCAACCATTGGGAATTTTCCTGGGAATGCAGCCCTGTGGAGAACTGCCGGGAAAACCTTTTCTGGGGATAACTGTGGAAAACCGCGATCTGCGGCACTCGAACGGCGGACGAAAAAAGGGGCCCCGGGTCGCCCCGGGGCCCGTAATGGAGGAGAATACAAGGAACGAACGTCCCGCTGCCCGACGGGACGCTATGCGTACCTAGCTGCAGCCCGTTGTGCTGCCGCAGGTATCGCATTTCAGGCAGGTGCCGTTGCGCACCAGCGTGAAGTTGCCGCAGCTCGGGCAGGGATCGCCGCTGTAACCCTTCATGCGGGCGATCTGCGCCTGCTCGGCACGGCTGTTGAAGGCGGGCCGGGCCTCGGCGAGGTGACGTTCGCCGCCGGCGGATGCCCGCGCTGTCTCGGTCTCGGTCGCTGCCGCACCGCCGGTGAGCAGCCGCAGATTGCCACGCACGAAGCCGGCGCTGGCGATCTGGGCCACCGCCTCGGAGGGCACCTTGCCCTCGGCGATGCCGCCGCCCAGGGAATCATGGCGGAGCTGACTGGGATCGACATTGGCGAGATCGGTGCGGCCGAGATAGGAGATGGCCAGCTCGCGGAAGATGTAGTCGAGCACCGAGGTCGCCATCTTGATCGAATCGTTGCCCTGGACGATGCCCGAGGGTTCGAAGCGGGTGAAGGCGAAGGCCTCGACGAATTCCTCGAGGGGCACGCCGTACTGCAGGCCGATCGAGATGGCGATGGCGAAGCAGTTCATCAGCGAGCGGAAGGCAGCACCTTCCTTGTGCATGTCGATGAAGATCTCGCCGAGCTGGCCGTCCTCGTATTCGCCGGTCCGCAGATAGACCTTGTGGCCGCCGACCACCGCCTTCTGGGTGTAGCCCTTGCGCCGCGAGGGCAGCTTGCGACGCTCGGTGATGTAGCGCTCGACGATGCGCTCGGCGACCTCGATCACCCGCTCGTTCTGCGACTTGTCCCGAGCCTCCTCTTCCTTTTCCTGCTGCTCCGCCTCCTCGTCGTCGAGATGGATCGCCGACAGAGGCTGGGACAGCTTGGAACCGTCGCGATAGAGGGCCAGCGCCTTGAGGCCCAGCCGCCAGCCTTCCATGTAGGCTTCCTGGCAGTCGCGCACGGTGGCCCGGGCCGGCATGTTGATGGTCTTGGAAATGGCGCCGGTGATGAAGGGCTGGGCCGCCGCCATCATCCGGATGTGGCTGTCCACCGAGAGATAGCGCTTGCCGATGCGACCGCAGGGATTGGCGCAGTCGAACACCGGCAGATGCGCCTCCTT
>CAYYZI010000566.1:0-2037 GCA_964475675.1 uncultured Geminicoccaceae bacterium | reverse complement strand
GTCAGCATTCCGGTGGTAGTGAGGACCGCCAATGGGGGCGGGTCCCGCTTCGGATCCTCGGTCCAGGCGCGGCACAGCGGTGAGCCGGGCGCCAGCGGCACCAGCGCGGTGAGCGCGAAGATCCCGAGACGGGCGGCGGCATGGCCCGATGTGTCGCCGCCGCAGATCACCAGCCGCCGGAGGTCGGTTGCCGCCAGCACCGCGGCCGCGATCTCGCCGAGGGCGGCGCCGATGCGGGCCCGCGCCCGTTCGGCATCGAAGCCCCGCCGTGCCACCTCCTGGCCGAAGGAGACGATGGCCGGGTCTTCCGGTCCGCAGGCGGTGTAGAGAACGACATCCCGCCCCTGCGAAAGCAGCCTGCGGGCACGCGCCGCCTCCTGCGCCACCTGCCGCGGCGCCTCCGTCTCGTCCAGCAGCCGCCGCGGATCGAGACGCAGGCCGACCGCCCCGGCTGCCTCGAAGGTGCGGATCTGGGCGGCGGTCGCCGGCGCGCAGCTTCCCGAAAGCACCAGCAGGCGATCGACCGGGGGGCGTGGCCGGGGCGAGGGCGGGGGATCGAGCATGCCGCATGCGTGCCAATGCGCCGCCAGCGCATATTGCAGGCCCGAGGAAGAGACGGTGAAGATCCCCCGGCCGCGGTTCTCCCACACCAGCCGGCCGGCCTCGCGCAGGGTCTCTTCGTCGATGACGTCGAGGAGCTGGGCGGCGATGCCCCGTTCGAGCAGCTTTTCGCGCAACTCTGCGGCCGCGCCGTGTTTCATGGCGACCAGATCGACCAGCCCGATCGGCAGGGTGGTCTGGGCGGCGAGATGGCGGCGCAGATCGGCCTCGCGCATCGGTGTCGCCGGATGCCGGGCCATGGTGGGATGGCGGTCGAGGCGGCAGTGCTCGCCCTCGAACACGGCGAACAGATTGGCGAAGGCCTGATAGCGGCCGAGCCGGGGCGCACCCACCACGATCGGCGACCAGCTCTCTGGCCGCAGCGCCCGACCGATTTCCAGCGCGGTGCCGATGGAGCCGATGCTCGGCGAGGAATCGAAGGTGGAGCAGACCTTGTACTGCAGGATCGGAGCACCCGAGGCGTGGAGCGCTCCGAGGATGCGCGGCAGGTTGGCCTGCATCCAGGCGGGCGAGCGGCTGCGGGCGGTGCCGGCGATGCCGATGCCGCGATGGTCGGCGAACCGGGCACGCTGGCGCTCGCTGGGCAGGTCGAGGAACAGGACCGTCGGCAGACCGGCGAAGGTCATGACCTCCATGACATCGGTCGAGCCGGTGAAATCGTCGCCGTAATAGGCGAGCAGGAGACCCTCCGGGAGCCGCGTGGCGCTCATCGCGGGAAGGCCTCCAGCGCTTCGCGCAGGGCCCGGTGGCTGCGCGCATAGCGTTCGACGGGGATGCCCTGGACCGCCGCCTCCCAGGCCTCGCGCAGAGCCCGCACCCCGGCCTCGACACCGCCGGGATGGGCGATGATGCCGCCGCCGGCGGTGAAGATCAGATCGGTGCTGCCGAGGGCGGCATGGGTCGGGGCGGCCTGATGCACGGTCTGGCCCGAGGAGAAGACCGGCATCGCCAGCATTGGCGCATCGGCGAACAGGGGGGCGAGCAGGGACCGTGCGGAGGCGATCACGCTGTCGTCGTCTTCCGCGAACTTGTTGGCGAGGCCGTTGACATGCATGTGGTCGGCGCCGGCCAGCCGCCACAGCTTCGACCAGGCGGGATAGCTCCAGCCCAGCAGGGGGTGGCGCGACAGATATCCCCAGCCGTTGCGATGGGCGTGGATCGGCAGCCGTGCATGGCGGCGCAGCTCCAGAAAGCCGACCAGCCCGACGCTGTTGAGGCCGACCATCACGCAGTTGCCGCCGGCGGCCGCCACCAGATCGTGGCGGCGGCGCATCTCCTCGAGCTCGCCGGTGATGTTGCAGGCATAGAGCACCCTGCGGCCGAGCCGCTCGGCGTGGCGCTCGATCACCTCCAGCACGGCCTTCGCCCGCGCCTCGAACGGGCAGTGCGGGCCGTCGGCCTGGAGCTCGTCATCCT
>CAYYZI010000565.1:0-2042 GCA_964475675.1 uncultured Geminicoccaceae bacterium | reverse complement strand
CCTCGGTGCAGGCGGTCTACGTGCCCGCCGACGACCTCACCGACCCGGCGCCGGCCACCACCTTCGCCCATCTCGATGCGACCACCGTGCTGTCGCGGCAGATCGCCGAGCTCGGCATCTACCCGGCGGTGGATCCGCTCGACTCCACCTCGCGCATCCTCAAGGCCGATGTAGTCGGCGAGGAACATTACGAGGTGGCCCGCCAGGTCCAGGAGACACTCCAGCGCTACAAGGCGCTGCAGGACATCATCGCCATTCTGGGCATGGAGGAGCTTTCCGAGGAGGACAAGCTGATCGTCGCACGCGCCCGCAAGATCCAGCGCTTCCTGTCGCAGCCCTTCCATGTCGCCGAGGTGTTCACCGGCACCCCCGGCAAGCTGGTCCCGGTCGAGGAGACCATCCGCGGCTTCAAGGGCATCTGCAACGGCGATTACGACGATCTGCCGGAAAGCGCCTTCTACATGGTGGGGACCATCGACGAGGCCGTCGAGAAGGCCAAGCGTCTCGCCACCGAGATGGCGTAGGGCGAAGAGGGGGAAAGGGCGTGGCGGAGAAGCTGGCGTTCGAGCTCGTGGCCCCCGAGCGCCTGCTCGCGAGCCTCGAGGCGGACATGGTGGTAGCCCCCGGAGCGGAGGGGGATTTCGGCGTGCTGGCCCAGCATGCGCCGCTGGTGGCCCTGCTGCGGCCGGGGGTGATCCGCGTCTACGAGGGTGACAAGGTGACGAAAAGGGTGTTCGTCGCCGGCGGCTTCGCCGAGGTCAACATACGCGGCTTCACGATCCTCGCCGAGGAAGCGGAACCGGTCGAGGAGATCGATCTCGAAGAAGCGCGCCAGCGGCTGCGGGACGCCGAAGAGGACCTGGCCGACGCCAAGGAGCCGAGCGAGGCCGAGCGCCAGCGCCTCGAGCAGGCGATCGAGATCGCCCGCGCCCGCGTCGAGGCGGTCGAACACCCCCTCTGAACCGGCCCGTTCGCCGGCTCGCGCGGTGCGTCGACCGCCCGCCGGGCCACTCCTAGATGTAGACGATGCGGGGGAAGCTGCGGGCCTCGCCGCCGAGCAGCGTCGCCACCTTGTCGCGCACGGTCATGGCGAACTGCAGATAGGCCTGCGCCTGCGGGCTCTCGGGCTCGGAGATGACGATCGGGCGGCCGGCGTCGGAGGTCTCGCGGATCACCGGATCCAGCGGAATCTCGGCGAGGAAGTCGACCCCGTATTGTTCGGCACAGTCCCTGGCCCCGCCATGGGCGAAGATCTCGCTGCGATGGCCGCAGTTGGGGCAGCAGAAATAGCTCATGTTCTCCACCACCCCGAGGATCGGCACGTCGACCTTGCGGAACATGTTGATCGCCTTGCGCGCATCGAGCAGGGCGATGTCCTGCGGGGTGGAGACGATCACCGCCCCGGTCAGCGGCACCCGCTGGGCCATGGTCAGCTGCGCGTCACCGGTGCCCGGCGGCAGATCGACCACCAGCGTATCGAGCTCGCCCCAGTCGACATCGCCCAGCATCTGCTGGAGTGCGCTCTGGACCATCGGCCCGCGCCAGATCATCGGCGCATCCTCGTCGACCAGAAAGCCCATCGACATGCATTTGACGCCGAAGCTCTCCATCGGCTTGAGCTTGCCGCCCCGGGGCGCGGTCGGACGGCCGCTGGCACCGGCCATGCGGGGAATCGACGGGCCGTAGATGTCGGCGTCGAGAATGCCGACCCGCCAGCCCAACCGGGCCATGCCGAAGGCCAGGTTGATGGCGGTGGTGGATTTGCCGACGCCGCCCTTGCCCGAGGCCACGGCGATGATCGAGCGCACGCCCGGAACCAGGGGCTTGGCCGGCTCGGCCTGCTGCGGCCGGCCGAGGGAGGGAGGCGGCCCCTGCGCCGGCCGGCCGCCCGGCGCCCGCTCGGCGGTCATCACCACCGTGCAGGAGGTCACTCCGGGCATCTCCCGCACCGCCTCCTCGCAGGCCCGCCGCAGCGGCTCGAGCTCCGCCGCCCGGTCGGGATCGACCTCGAGCGGGAAGCCGACATTGCTGCCGCGGATCAC
>CAYYZI010000564.1:0-2049 GCA_964475675.1 uncultured Geminicoccaceae bacterium | reverse complement strand
AGTGGGGAAGGAAGCCCGCTGGAGCACCGCCACCGCCGCACGGTCCCACCCCTCACTCCGCCGGAGCCGGGCGGGCCGTCCGGCGCCGAGCCAGGATCTCCCGCAACGAATCGAACAGTGAACGGAAGGGCTCGAAGATGGAGGGCTCTTCCCCGGCTCGGGCGGCGAGCCAGGCAGCGAAGCGCTCCTTGCATGCGTCGTCGGGGGCCAGCAGCCAGAAGCGGCGCGGATCATCGGCATCGAGCTCCTGAAGCAGGCCGAACACCCGCTTGGCGAGGCTGATCTCTTGGACGAGATCGGTGAAGGGCTCGCGGCTGAGGCGGTAGGCACCCTCGGCCGCGGCACGGGCACGGAGCTCGGCTGTGAACATCTGCTCGACGACTAGCGGCCAACGGGCCGGCGGCACGCCGAAGGCCTCCATCGCCGCGCGGAAGGGCTCGGGCGGCGGCAACATGGCCCAGAAAATGCCGTTGCGATGCTCGTGGAACTGCCCGCCCCTCCTGAAGCGCTTATTGTTCCACAGCTCGCGCCCGGCATGGTCGTTGTCGGCAAGCGCGAATACCAGGCGGTCGCCGAGGATCCCGCGAAGCGCCCCGCCTTCCCCGGCGAGACTGCGCATCTCCCGGGTGCCGCCGGCAGCAACGAGGCGCACCGGCAGCGGTTCCTTGCCATGGAGCGCCTTCCAGGCGGCCTCGATGATCGGGATGTCGCTCCGTCCTTCGACGAACAGTACCGGCTGGCGATCGCGCGCGGCCTCCTCGAGCAGGCGCTGCAGCTGGCGCAGCCGCTCCTGCATCAGCGGCGCATATTGCGGATCGTTGATGCGGCCCAGATCGAAGGTGCCGTCGCGCACGAACCGTTCCCAGGCTTGCAGCACCAGCCGACGGGTGCGGTATTCCCCGAACTGGCGGGTCTCCCGCTGCTTCAGCACCCGGAAGGTCTCGGTCGGGTAGTCCGACGCCTCGACCCGCCGGCGGTAGCCCTCGGGATCGAGCGGATCTGCGACCTCTTCGGCAGGATCCAAGATATTTTCGATCTCCTTTTCCGTGAGGTCGGCGGAATCGAGGATGTAGCGGAGCTGCTTGCGGCTGAGGCCGTAGAGATAGGCGTAGTAGGCGTCGAGCTCGGCACGCAGCAGCGCCCGGCGTTCGGGATCCCAGCCGAAGGGCGGGCCATCGTAGCCGAGATCGCGGGCGAAGGGCTGCATCGACCAGCTCGTGTAGGTGAGCTCCAGCACCCGCGGGACGATGAAAGCGAGATCGCGTTCGGTGTAGTCGGAGGGCGGAAGAAAAGGCAGCTGCTTCAAATAGGAATACGTAACATGCGTGCCCGCAACCTTCTGTCGGGCTATGTAATCCAGAACAAGAGCAGTCCAGTTCGCTAGATGACCAGCGAGCGCTTCAATATTGTCGTCATGGTCGGCAAAGAATAGCGGGAGGGTATGCCCCACTCCCACCCGCGGGATCGCGGCGGCGATCACGGTGCGTTCGTCGGTAGCCCGACAGATGTCGCGCCAGCCCATGAGCCAGCCGCGGCTCCAGCCCTTGGCAGCCAGACGCTCCTCTACCTCCGTTTCGGGTACCCAGTACCGGGGCAGCGGCTCGAAACCGGCATCGGCCTTTTCGTCGTCCGTAACGTCGCGCGTGTTGTTGCCCGCTGCGTCGTAGAGGGCCCAGCGATGGTCGAACTGATGGATCATCTTGGCTTCGTACAGCGGCAGCCAGATCTCGCCTTTCCCGACAAAGCGGTTGCCCTCGGCCCGGAGCCCGGCGGCCTCCAGTTCCCCTCGCGTGCGGAACAGATGGCTGTCGCTCGTCATGTTGAACAGGCCCTGCCGGAAGGAGATCCTCCAAGGGTTGCCGGCGTTTCCCCGGGCTTCCTCGATTAAGACCGAAACGTGGGCGTAGATCTCTCTGGTTAGCTCGGCGTCGGCACGGGAGCGGAAGATCGGTGCCGTCTTCGTGTTCGGGTTGATGCGCCGAATGTCCTCCGGCGAAAGGGTGAAGCGCCGGCGACGGTCATCGAGTTGCTCGGTGCGGGTCAGGAAGA
>CAYYZI010000563.1:0-2053 GCA_964475675.1 uncultured Geminicoccaceae bacterium | reverse complement strand
GGTCGGGTTGCCGGAGATGGTCGAAAAGGCGGCCCTTCCCGAGCGCGCGGTGCCGGTCGGCAACGATCTCGGTTCACTGACCGTGGAGGCGGCAGCCGAACTCGGCCTCACCCCCGCCTGCCGGGTCGGCGCCGGGCTGATCGACGCCCATGCCGGTGCACTGGGCCTCTTGGGCGGCATCGCCCCCGAGCGGCCCGAGGTGCTCGACCGCCATCTCGCGCTGATCGCCGGCACCTCCACCTGCCACATGGCGATGAGTCCGGAGCCGCGTCATGTGTTCGGGGTGTGGGGGCCCTATTTCGGTGTCGTTCTGCCCGATCTCTGGCTCAACGAGGGCGGCCAGCCGGCCACCGGCGCGCTGCTCGACCACATCATCGCCTGGAGCGCCGCCGGCGCGGCCCTGGGAGAGGCGGCGCATGGGCGCATTCTGGCGCGGATCGCCGAGCTGCGCCGCGAGGAGGGCGAGGATCTGGCGCCCCGTCTGCATGTGCTGCCGGATTTTCACGGCAACCGCTCGCCGCTGGCCGATCCGCATGCGCTGGGTGTGATCAGCGGCCTCGCCCTCGACCACTCCTTCGATGCGCTGTGCCGGCTCTACTATCGCACGGCACTCGCCATCGCCCTCGGCACCCGCCACATCATCGAGGCGCTGAACCGCGAGGGCTATGCCATCGACACCCTGCATCTGGCCGGCGGCCACACCCGCAACCCGCTGCTGATGGAGTTCTATGCCGATGCCACCGGCTGCCGGGTGGTCACCCCGGGCGAGGAGGATCCGGTGCTGCTGGGCACCGCCATCGCCGCCGCCACCGCGGCAGGGCTTCATCCCGAGCTGGCCACGGCGGCCGCGGCGATGCGCCGCGGGGGAACCGTCCGCACCCCCGATCCGCGGCGGCGCGAGAGCCATGATCGCGCCTATCGCGTGTTCCTCGCCATGCACGAGCATCGCCGCGCCCTCGACGGGCTGCTCTGAGCCCGTGCGGGCGGCGGCCGGCCGGTTCAGCGGGGCAGGCGGATGACCGCCCGCAGACCGCCCGAGGCGGCTTCCTCGAGCTGCAGCGTGCCGCCATGGGCGAGGACGATGTCCCGGGCGATGGTCAGGCCCAGACCCGAGCCCCCGGTCTGGGGCCGCCGCGCCTTGTCCAGCCGGTAGAAGGGCTGCAGCACCTTCTCCCGTTCGCTCTCGGGAATCCCCGGCCCGTCATCCTCGACCGCGATCTCGAACACTTCCTGCCGGCGGCGCACGCTGACCCGGACATGGCGCCCGTAGCGGCAGGCGTTGTCGAGCAGATTGGTGAGACAGCGGCGGAAGGCCACCGGCCGCAGGGGCAGACGCAACCCGCGCGGGATGTCGACGGAGATCTCCACACCGTTTCCCAGCTTGCGCTCGCAGATGCCGCGCAGCAGCGCGCCGATATCGACCGGCTCGAAGGCCTCCTGACCCTCGCCGCGGGCGAAATCCAGATAGGTCTCGATCAGCCGCTGCATTTCCTCGACATCGCCCCGCACATCGGCCAGCGCCGGGTCGCGATCGCCGCCCAGAAGCTCGAGCTCGAGTTTCATGCGGGTCAGCGGCGTGCGCAGATCGTGGCTGATCGCCGCCAGCATCTCGGTGCGCTGTCCGACGAAACGCAGGATGCGGCGCCGCATGGCATTGAAGGCGCGCGCCGCCTTGCGGATCTCGAGCGGCCCCCGGGGGGCGAAATCGCCGACATCGCGGCCCTTGCCGAAACTGTCCATGGCCCGGGAAAGCTGGCGGATGGGGCGGATCTGGAGGTTCATGAAGTAGATGGCGATGACCACCAGGATCGCCGAGGCGCCGACCATCCAGGCCAGCAGCAGCCCGGTGGTGGTGGTGGTCACCCGCTTGCGCGAGGCCAGCACCCTGAGCAGACCGTCCTCGAGCTGGACGTAGACCACCACCCGCGCAGGCCAGGCCGAGCGCAGATCGACGGTGAAGGGATGATCCAGCTTTTCCGCGAAGGCCTCGATGATCTTGTTGTCGATATGGGCCAGCAGCGCTTCGGCATACTCGCAGTACTCAGTGAACAAC
>CAYYZI010000562.1:0-2059 GCA_964475675.1 uncultured Geminicoccaceae bacterium | reverse complement strand
GGGGCCAGGCGGAAACGGCTCTTCCCCACATGTCTCCGGGCTCTTCGGTCGGGCCGGCGGTGCACGCGAGACTGGTTTCGTGGAACGGAAGATTTCTCCGGTTCCCCCGGTTCCGCGGTTCCGCTCGCGATGTCGCAACGGTTTTCGGGGGGGTCGGGGATCCGCACGAGGTTCCCGGCGGGTTCCCGCGGTTCCGCGCATTGGGGTTTCCATGGTCGGCAAAGCCGCCCGGAGACGGGAGCGAGGCGATCGTGGCGAACGGGTTCGGCGCCGATGCCTTCCGAGCCACCGTTCCACCCGGAATGCCGCCGCGTCCGCGCAAGGGAGAAGGGCCCGGGTGCCTGCCCGGGCCCCCTCGACGACATCGGGCGCGCAAGCGTTCTTCGGCTCACCCTGCGTCGTCCTCCGGAGCGTCGTAACGGATCAAATCCGGTTCGAAACAGATGGCGTAGACACGGACCTTGCGGCCCTCGATCGTCCGTGTGACGGTCTTTCGCCCCGAGGCCTTTCGTAGGAGTAGCCCCTTCTCGTCCAGCACCTGCACCGCCTGGCGCTGGTCGAGCCCGGCGAGAGCCTCCGCCAGACCGTCGGAGGTGAAATACCAGACACGTTCGCCTTCGCCGCTGTCCTCGAACCATCCCGCACGGTCGCGGACGGTATGATCCTCGCCGATGGCCGAGAAACGTGCGGCACCGTGCCTGTCGAGAAAGCTTTGAAGCGCCGTGAGCACGCGGGTGGCGAAGTCCTCGGGCGCCGACTGCTCGCACCACAGCCGGAAGAGCTTCGTGGCAACCTCGCGCGCGAAGGTTCCCCACCAGGGCAGAATCCGCGCCTCGACGGCGATCTCGCCGGCGGTGGCGGCGAGCGCGAAGATGTCGGCGCCTCGCTGTCGGAGCGAGGCCGAGGCATGAAAATCGTCGAGCTGCCGGATTTCGGCGTAACGCTCCCGGATCCGGTCGACGCCCAGTTCCAAAAGATGGGCGACGAACAGACGTCCGGCATGACCGTAATGGATCGCCGCCTGCGTGCTCAGATGATCGGCGAGCCGGCGACCGCACTCGAACCCGTGCAATTCGTCGAACACGCCGTACTTGCCATGCGCCGGAAGATCGAACAGCCGCACGCGAACCCCGTCCGGGATGTTTGTTCCGGTGAGATGGGACATGATCGAGCTTTCCCCGGTCGACAGCAAGGTGACATTCCAGACCTGGAGCTCGCGCCCCGTCCCCCGGCGCGTCGCCCGACTGCGCCCGGTGCCATTGGCGAGCATGTAGACGATCTCGGGAACCTCCCGGGCAGCGATCTCGCCGATCTCGTCGAGGCACAGGACCGTGTCGTTGGCGGCAGCAGCAACCGCTTCGAGACCGTTGCGCGTGCCGTTCCATGTGCGCACGAACCCGGGTTCGCCCGGCCCCCAGACGCTCGCCGCGGCACGCAGGAGCGAGGTCTTCCCGGTGGAACTCGGCCCGTGGTAATGGGCCCCGGCGGCACGCTTGCCGACGATCCGGAAGAGGGGACCGGCGAGGGCGAGCTCGATGGCGAAAGCCACCAGCGCATTGTCCATGGCAAGGGCCGCGATCCGTTCCCGCCAGGCTGCGAACTCTCCGCCCACCGGAGCGCGGCGAAGGCCGTTCGCCTCGAGCCCCGAGGGATCGCCTTCCCAGACCACCTCACCGTTGCCGCCGATGATCCGGTCCGGGAGGACGAAACTTCCGAACCCCGGCAGCCAGCCGGCTCGCGACGTCGCGAGCACGCGCCTCTCCGGCCGCATCCGCGAGAGGTAGTCCAGCAGACGTGCGGACTGCCGGGGATCGAGGTCGAGACCGAGACGGAGCAGAACACGGGCGAGCTCCCCGCGCTCGCCCGCGAGCAATGCGCGAGAGAGAACGACCTGCCGCCGGTTTCCGTCGATATCTATGAACGTCAGGACCATGCCGAAGCTTTCACGGGCCTCGTCGTGGCTGAGCGCCGGCACCCACAGAGGACCGCAGATCCGGACATCCACCGGTTCCGTGGCCCCGCTGCGCCGGTTCACGACACGTCGATCGTGCCACCACAC